>CAZIBS010000071.1:0-12609 GCA_964537405.1 uncultured Thermoanaerobaculia bacterium
AATTGCTGCTTCCAAGACTCAAGTGTGACCCGGCCAGGCTCCTTTCTCCAGTGCGCCTGCCTGCCGCAGGCAGGCCACGTCTGCTTTCTGCTTTCGTATCATACTGATACTTAAGGACTTACTAAAATGAACTGTTCAAGATGAGCCTGAGAATGTTGGCCACATCCTGCACGAGATGCTCTCTGACTGCCAATATGGCTTGTAGCTGGATTACCAGCTTAGCATTCTTTAGAGAGCCTAAGCAGGATTCTGCCCTTGCAGCGGTTTCCTCGTCTACAAGTCTCTTGGGTCGTGCCATGTTCACCTCCCCGGGGTCCATCCCCATAAAAGATGACTTTACAGTATTATTAGTGCTATGTCAAGTAGGATTTCTTATTAGGGAGGGTCCTGAATCCGCCATCCAACCGGGAACCGGGGGGGCGTTCCCGCGTGTGCGCTTATCGTTGTTGTAGCGTTGGCGTGTTTTGGAAACCGGGCGGCCCCTCTCAAGGAGACCTCACCATGCCTCTATCCCGGGAAGAAAATAAATGGCGCGACAAAACACCCTACGGCCCTCGATGCCCCCTTGGTTGTCCATTTCCCGAACCGGTGGTTTCCTCGGTTCCGGTTTCTTCAAGGCTTGTACGATGCTCCACCGCGGAGTTCGCGGCGGCCTTGAGAAACCTGTTTTCGGGATTTAACCTATTCGCTCTTGCGAGAAAAGCGGGATCCAGGAGGCTTACCAACACCCGCCCTCTGTCCAGCAAGCCCGGTATTCCCGTCTTTTGCGCCAGGGCTTCAGCTCTCGCCCATTCGCCCTGGGCTTCCCTGGTACGACCGTCCACCAGAAAGGCTATGGCGATGGAGGCATGGGCGCTAATTGTTTTGGCTGCGCGCTGCAACGCTCCCAGCCCGGATGCGGGCGCCTTACCCTTCAGCGTGGCCTGATCCTGGTCATAGGGGGCGTAAAGCCACCGCAGGTTTCTTTCTGCCTCTCCACACCTTCCGGTCATGTAGGCCGTGACGACCTCCTGGGCGATTGCCCGGTACGTATGGCCCACCCTTTTTACCGCCTTCCTCACCGCGTAGGCGCGTTCGTATCTGCCTTCCTCGAGCAGCAGGAGAGACCACTCGGAACGCCGGGAAGAGAGCTGGATGGCCGGATTTGCGGACAGTATGGCTCTAGCCTGCTTGTGGTTACCGGTTCGAACGGCCAGCTCAAAGGCCGCAACGCCGTCAGGCTGAAGGAACTTCCCGGCCATTTTGCCTCTTCCCTGAAGTATCAATAACCGAACGAGGATAGCCCTTTCCGCCCCAAAGAATGGCCCTATGCTATCCATTTCCAAGCGTGCCTCGACTTGTTTCCGGAGACAGTCAGCCCTGGCGCAGGCGGGGATGGTACTCAGGTAGAGGGCGTAGGGCCTGAGTTCCGGGCGGCGGCGCAGCAGGGCTTCTAATTGGCCGGACTCCTGGGAGCGGCTCTCTGCGTATACCTTTTTCAGGTCCCGCCGAAAGGAACGAACCGGCAGGTTAATAAAAAAGGCGGCTGCTATCAGTACGAGCAGAAAACCGAGGGCGGGACTGGCGACGCTAAGAAATCCCGGCTTTTTCCGCGTATCCTGGACGGAAAGCCAATCCTTGCCCTCTTGATTCCGAAAACCCGCCGCTATGAAAAACCACCTACGTCCATCACGACACCAGGAGCCTCCAAGGGTAGGAACAATTTCGCCGGGATGCACGGGTCCTTTTCGCCCGCTCCATCGCCATCCATTTTGACCGCTGGAAACAAAGACTTTTGCCCGCATCCAGACCACTTGCAGAGCAAGGATAAGCGCGGCCATGGAAATGGAGACAAGAAGCCAGTTGGGAAGGATTATTGTCTTAAAAGCAGTCTCCACGGCATAGACGCCGGTGAAGACGGACAGAGAACGAACCGCCCAGAGCCGGCCTTCTCCGAAGAATATCCAGTAGCTGAATAGAAGCCAAGCGCCCAGTGTTGACCACTGTACCGGGCCGATCCAACGCGGCGACCGGCCAGAGTCCCTGGAAAGGACGTAGGCGAAAACTCCTTCCTCGCCACCGTGGGACTTTAACTCCCCCACCGGTGTTTTTTGAGGCGCCTCCTCGTCCGAAAACGGCGGCTTCAAAACGTCACTGTTTCGCCGAAGGCCATCACCCTGGCGGCCACTCCTCGTGCCTCCAACTTCTGAACGAAAAGGTTGGGATCCGCTGCAATAACTGGGAAGGTGTTGTAGTGGATGGGGATCGCGAGCTTGGTCCCGCAAAGCAGGGCCGCCTCCACGGCGTCGTCTATGCCCATCGTAAAATTGTCTCCAATCGGCAGCATGGCGATGTCGATGGGGTTGAGCCTGCCGTAGAGGGCCATGTCAGAGGTTATGGCCGTGTCTCCGGCAAAGTAAAGGGTTTGGCCGCCCATGAAGATCAGGAAGCCGGCCGGTTCCCCACCGTAGAAGCCGTCCGGCAACGCGGAGCCGTGGATCGCGGGTGTAAGCTTTAAGCGTCCCCAAGGAAAGGTGTGAGAACCTCCGATGTGCATTGGGTGGGATTGCACGCCCTGCTTGGATAACCAATTGGAGATTTCAAAATTGGTTACGACGATGCAATCGTTGCTTTTCGCGATTTCTACGGCGTCTCCAAGGTGATCCCCGTGTCCGTGGCTGACAAGGACGCACTCTACCTTTACATCAGCCGCTTTGATGGAGGCGTGGGGGTTTCCGGTTATGAAGGGATCAATGATAATCCTGTGGCCGTCTGCTTCGAGTTCAAAACAGGAGTGTCCATGGTAGGTAATCTGCAACATTTTGCACCTCCTTTTTCTATGTTTTTCAGCCGCGCTCCCTCGGTGCTCCCGCGCTTTATTCCCGGGTCTTTTGTAGGGATCGACCTTGCCTCTTGGTCCACTCCACGGAGAGATACTTGGCGCTCCGGAGCCGCCCGGCCCCTTCGAGTTCCTTCGGCGTTAGGCCGCGTTCCTCCCATTTTCCGGGAAAGACTCTCTTGAAGCTCACAACCATGGCTTTCTTAAGAACGTCCGCGGTAACCTCCATCCCGAAGTCCGCTATCCCGGCAAAGAAGGAAGGGTAGCTTTCGGCCTCTTTAGGCCCCATGGCCACCGCCATGGCCAATACATCATAGTCCACGGTCAGCGGAATTGCGCCGTGCTGCAAGAAAGCGTTCCTTCCCCTGAGTTGGGCGCTTCCCACTACCTTTTTCCCTTCCACAAGCAGCTCCTTTGCGGAAGGGAAGAGAAAACAGGGAGATGCTTCCATGGGAGACAACAGGGTTTTGCGCCGATTCAAGCGCACCTCAAGGCCCAGGCGCTCCAAGCCTCCGGCAAGCGCCCCGGCCAGCAGGCCGTAGGTCTCCGTCAGTCCCAGATCCTTAAAGGGCGGGTGCAGTAGGGAACCGGCAACCGAATAGGTGACCTCGTCGGCGTGGAGAACCGCCTTGCCTCCCGTGGGCCTACGCACCACGTCTATCCCCTTTTGCCTGCAGTAGGAAGGGTCGCAACTTCTTGCAAAATCCTGGTTACGCCCGAGAGACAGGCATGGAGGAGACCACCCGTATAGGCGCAACACGGAGCGTGAACTTCTCCCTTCTTCAATGTCTCGAAAGAGGAGTTCATCCACGGCCATATTCCAGGCCCCGTCATGCACGGTCTTGTCTTCGATCAAACACCACTCGGTCACCGCGATTTCTCCACACGGCGGATAAAGTGATCCACGCCCATTTCCTCGGCGACCGTGAGGTCTCCTTCGCCCCGATTCTCGATCGAATAAACGGGAAGCCCAAGCGATGAGCGAAAGAACCCTTCGTCGCGGATACTGTCGGAGAGGCACTCCACACCCATGGCCAGGCCATCTATCCTCCGAACCTTCAGCTCCGCCAGGATTCTTTCCTTGCGCCTCATCAGGCCGTAGGGCAAAGAGCAGTGATGATAAAGATGGACAAGGTCGGTTGAGGCGATCATGGGGTTATTCTCCACCCCCCATTCATCGTATACGACAACCGCCCCTCTGCCTTCCAGGGCTTCGTAAAAAGCCCTCCGGCAGGGCGTAACACCCAGTACCCCGATCCTGAGCCATCGCCCCCGTCCAAGGTCCTTGTAATCCAGAATGCCGGTCTCAACCGTTTTTCTAAGACCGAAGAGGTCGCGTTTCGGGTCCATGCACCTTGCCAGCATTGAAACGTAATTCCAGGAGGAAAAACCGCCCGTTTTTTGCTGGAGAGCGTCGAATCGTCTCAGTACGGTGCGAACCTGCTGGTAACTCAGCACCACCGAGGCAAGCATGCCCGCTTCAACCTCCAGTCGGCGGTATAGCACTCCAAGCTCTTCCTTGAGACGGTATTCGTTGCGCATGAGGGGAAAAGAGAAGGGAACGGCTTCCACATCCTGCTCCGACATTGCTTCGATTGCCTTCATGACTTCTTTGGATACGCCCGGCCTGGGATAGTAGATGACGTCTAAATCCAGTTTGCGGGACGCGCCGTAGAGCCACTTGGCCCAAGCCGGGAAGTTATTCGAAAGATCAGCGAGATCGGCGGTTTTCCACTCTTCCGAACGGTCAAAACTAAGGAAGTAGGAGGCCCAGAGATTTGTCGCTTCGTGCGTAGAGGCAAGGAAAGGTTCCATGGGTACCGGAGGAATCACGCCGATTTTCATTGCTTCACCATACCTCTTTCCGGCCAACGTTGGAACTGCAACTTAGCATCACAATAGAATCGACCTGCCACGCCGGGAGCGCCTAAGACTATATCCAGCCCGCGCTTTCGTTATAATTGTATCAATTCAGGCCAGGCTTGTCATCGAAAACGGGCGGGTGAGGGTCGAGCTTACGGTTGGGCGCCCTCCTGAAGACGTTGTAGGCAAGGTTTGTAAGCCTGTGTTTCCTGTTGCGGGCGACTCTCGATAAAATCGAACGCCATGAATAGATCTCCCTCCTCGCCTCGGCCCAGCCGTGGTATAAGCGCTCGGGGCTCATCAGCTTGGGTTTGAATACCACTTCGGTGTGGTTGTAGTGCTTCCAATCCTTGTGCAACAACCGTCCCTCCGCTTCAAAACGCCTGAAGTATTCGGTCCCCGGGTAGGGAGTGAGGATGTGGAGGGTAGCGGCGCAGGGAGCACAACTTTCTACAAAGTTCACGGTTTCATCAAAAATGCTTTCGTCCTGGTCGTCGAAACCGAAGATCATGGAAACCTCGGTAAGGATTCCCGCGTCCTGAATACGATGAACGAGATCCGCCGCCGGAGTCTTGTTTCGCCGCTTGGCAAGGTGAGAACTTTCTCCGGAAATTGCTTCCACTCCCACGAAGATTGCGATGCACCCGGAGCGCGCCAGCAGTTCAAGCAGCTTTGGGTCCTCCGCAAAGTTCAGTGTTGCCTGTCCAGCCCAACGCTTACCGAGTGGAACCATCCTTTCCAGAAATTGCCTGGCCCTGGGAAGGTCCGCAAGAACGTTATCGTCGAGGAAGAGCACAAAATCCTTCGGAAAGGCTCCGACCTCATCTATCACCTCTTCTATTGACCTGTGGCGAAAACGATGGCCGAAATAGGGCGTTACGGTGCAGAAGGGACAGTTGTAGGGACAACCGCGGGTAGACTGAAGCGTCTGGGTGGTCAGGTATTTTTTTCCGGCGAGAAGCTCACGCCGCGCCTGGGGAACGCTTAGGATGTTGCCGGTCGGTTCCGGCGCGGTATACCGCGGCCTGAGTTTCCCGGACAGCAGATCGCCGAGCAGACCGGACCAGAGTGGTTCAACTTCGCCCACTACCACCGCGTCTGCGTGTGCCTGGGCCTCGGATGGCAGCACGGTAGGGTGAATCCCGCCCAGGACAACCGGCACACCCCCGCTCCTGAAAGCGTCGGCAAGTTCATAGGCGTGCGCACTCTGGTACGTCATCATTGTGATAGCCACGAGATCGTAGTCATCGCCCGAAGGAACCGGCTCTATGGTCTCGTCCACGAGCTTCACCTGCCAGAATTCCGGTGTTACGGCGGCTACGTGGAGAAGCGACAGCGGCGGCAGTTGAAAGCGCCTAATCCAGCCCAGCTTCTGGATGGAGGGGTTGACAAGGAGCAGGCGTGGACTGCTTCCCTTAAAACCGCTGGCGGGCGGCCTCCCGGTTTTGTTCATTCAATCCTGCAGCCACGGTTGGATGAGGCAATCAGGCCTTTACGAGAAGCATGGAGAGATTGCCGGAACCCCCAAATTCCGCGATTGAAACACCCACGCCTTCGAATCACGGGTGCTTCTCCAGGAGAAAGAAGCATCTCTTGGAACGGGGAGGGCCGTTCCCTACCCGCCCCACCTGCCTGCGCCTGCCTGTCGCATTGGTAACGCAGACAGGTGCGGACGAGACCCGCCCGCACGGGTAGGGTAAAACCCTCCGGCGCCTCACCGTGCCATTGGCGCCTTCCCGGCTTCTGGCCCGAAGGCCCCCAATCCCCTGATGAGTGAGGCACCATAGGCGCAAAGCCCCGGCCCACAGAGCCTTTCATGGCCACCCACATCAAGCGCCGCGGATTTTGGGATAGCTTCATCGTCTTGCCTTTTCTTCCCCGCCTTCCTGGAAGTGCGATTTCGGTTCCAGGCTGACGTCGCTTTCCAAGACCAGCGGCTCTACGATGAGGCTCCCGTCGCGAAAAACAACCCTGGCTCCGGCCGCACTCTCCCACTCGGGACGCAGAGCCAGTTCCGCCAGCGATTCCGCTATCCTTCTTCTCAGGGTCCTGGCCAGGTTCCTTGCACCATACTCGGTGGAGTAGCCTTCCGAAGCCAGTGCATGCTTCGCTTCGGGCTCAATAATCAAGCATTTGCCCTGATGGTCGAGCCGGGTAATCAGGTCTCTCAGTTGCAGGTCGACAATTCTGACCACGGCATCCTGTGAGAGACCGTTGAAGACGACTATTTCGTCCACGCGATTGAGAAACTCCGGTGTAAAATGGTTCCTTACCTCCTTCATGATGAGTTCCTTGGAAACCTTGCCTTCAGTACTTCCATAGCCCACATTGGTCTTTGAGAAAAGGTGCGTGCCAACGTTGCTGGTCATAATGATGGTGGAGTGGTGGAAGCGGACCGTACGGCCCTTTCCATCCGTAAGCCGCCCAGCGTCGAAGACTTGGAGAAGGAGGTTTAGAACCTGAATGTCAGCCTTCTCCACCTCGTCGAAGAGAACCACGCTGTATGGGTTCTTTCTGACCGGATCGGTGAGTTGGTTCTGGTCGTAGTAGCCCACGTAACCAGGCGCCGTTCCGATCAACCGGGAACCGCTGATTCGCTCCATGTACTCACTCATATCTATTCGAATGAGCTTTTCCTCGTCTCCGAAGAGAAACTTCGCCACCGAGCGCGCCAGTTCTGTCTTTCCCACCCCCGTGGGTCCCACGAAGAGAAAGACGCCGTCAGGCCTGTTGGACCTAAGATCCAGTCCGAGTTTAGAGGTCCTGACCATCCGCGAGACCTTTGAGACGGCCTCCTCCTGCCCTATTATATCCTCTGAAAGGATGGCCTCCATTCGTCCCAGGTGACTCTGGTCCAGCAGAGAGAGCCGCTCGTAGGAAACGCCCGACATCTCGGAGAGTGTTTCCAGCAGGTCGCTCCTGGTGACCACCGCTTCAGATTTCTCGCCCAGGGCAACCAGGAGGGCCACCCTTGCCGCCGTACGGTCCATGAGGTCAAGGGCGCTCTCGGGAAGCGCCCTATTCGAGAGAGAGAGGCGAATGAGTTCGAGGTTCTCCTCCACGATATTTTCTGTAAACCTGACCCCGTGAAAACCTTCGTAAAGAGGAGCGCGGCTCTTTACTATTTTTATCACCACTCCAACATCCAGTTCCTCGAGCCTGAGCAGGTGAAAGAGCTTGAGAAAGGAGGGATTCTTCTCGAGAATGTTCGAGTAGGCCTCTTCGCTGGTGGTGCCGATGATATGCAGGTCGCCACTCAGCAGCGCGGGTCTTAACAGGCTGGCGGAATCCAACGAAGCTCCCCTTGAGGAACCGGTGGACACCAACTGGTGAATGTCTTCGACGAGAAGAATGGGACGCTGCTCCTTGAGGCTCTTAATGACCGAAAGAACCCTCTCCTCAAACTGTCCCCTGTACCTGGCGCCGGCGATAAGAGCGGCCAGGTTGAGCGAGGTCATCTCTCTTCCGCGCAAAGGCCTTGGCGCATCCCGCCTCTTGAGCCTGATGGCCAGTTCCTCTACCAGGGCGGTCTTGCCCACCCCGGCGTCGCCGACAATGAGGGCGTTGTGCTTGTCTCTGCACGCGAGTATTCCCATGAGCTGTTCGATAGCCGGGGCCCGACCCAGCAGAGGCCGTGGTTCACGGTCCGCCACCACCCGGGATACGCTGCACAGGACTTCCGAAGGGAACTCTTCCGGTTTGTCTGTCTCTTTCCGAGTGTCCCGCGCAAGGCGTTCGCGCATACCGGTCTGTTTCTTCGCGGCACGCCTGTTGTAAGGATTCAGTATCAAGGCTTTTTCGTAAGCCCTCTTGGCCCGTCCGAAATCCCCCTTGGCTGCGTAGACGTCTCCGAGCGCCATGCAGGCCTCGTCGCTGACCGGATACCGTTCCAGGAGCCGGTTCAGGAGTTCCACGGCACGACTGAACTTGTTTGCGGCGATACAGGCGTCGGCCGCCTTGTGGTAGAGCACCGGCAAGTCCGGACGGACTTTAAGGGCCAGTTCCCACTCATTGAGGGCACGCTGGGGTTCATTCTTTTCCATCAGCGAGGCCGCGTTGATGCAGTGATTCAACGAAGAGACGAGAATAAGGGCTTCCCGGTTCTCGCCTTCAAGCAGTCTGAAGAGATGAATCGCCCGTCCGAAAGCGCCCAAATGGAAGAGACAGCCTCCGAACTCCATTATAAGATCCTGGTCAAAGAGCAACGAGTAACCGGCTTTACCCAGTTCCTGATAAAAGAGGCCGTCAACCGAAAGCATCCTGAAGGCGTAGCTTCGTTCGGATTCATAGTGGTAGAAGGGATTGAGAGCCAATGGCTGGTTGTGTTCAGAAAGCAGGTAGAGACCCACCTTTATCCTGTGTGACAAGGATTTCACCTTGCCGGAAACCGGGGGTGAACCGGGCAGGGGCCTTACCTGTGGGCCCTCCGGCGCCTTGCTGGAGGGAAGAAGTACGGCCAAGGTCCCCTTCCAGTTGTTGAGTAAAAAGGTCATAACTTCCCCGAGCGTATTCTCGATCTCGCTTTCGAAGTCTTTGCCGGAGATTTTCTTTTCCTCCCGTTTCAGGTCCTTGAGAAGTTCCAGATACTTCCTGAGATAGAGGGGCATGACGTCTTTGGTAGCGTACTCAACGGGGAAGATCATCGGAAACATATCTCTGTTGTAGGTGAAGAGGAGCGTCTGAAAGTCGGCGTGGGAAGCGGCGGATGGATCGGTTATAACTCGCACGGCCGCCTGCGCCACCTCTCCGACGTAGTTGTTTCTGCGATCCAGGAGCGCAAGGCCGGCCAGCGAAACGGTGTGTAAAACCTCCATGGTGCAAACTCTGGCCCGCTCAACTTCCGACTCCGTCTCTGAAGAACGCGGCAAGAGGGCAGGCCCCAACCTCTCTTCCAGCTTCTTGCGAAGAGGCGGCAGGTAAACTTTCATTCTTCCGCCTCGATCTTGATGCCGGGAGACCGTACCACGTAGACCTTTTCGTTGTTATCCGCCGGATCCATGGGGAAGAGAAAGAAGCCCCGCCGACCCCGTGCCGGATTAAGCACCCTCCCCCTTAAGGACTCACCGTCCTGGAAGGTCACCTTCACGATCTTCCCCGCCTTGGGTGAATCTCTCACGGTATCCTGGTGGGCCTTGTATTCCGGGTTGCCCGCAAAATCCTTAACGAAGAAGATGGCCTTAACATCGTTGATATCCACCGTTTCCAGCTCTCCATCGACCGTCACCACTTTGATGTGCTTGTAGGCGGCGGAAAAATGCGTATAGACGCTGCACTTTTTCATCTTACCATTGAGCATCCTGAGTACTATATTTTGGTGCTTCGCGCGTTCGTTAGAGTGCATTGATAACTTCCTCCAGAGTGCAGTACCCCCCCATCGCCTTTCTAATGCCGTCCGCCTTCAACGTGCTCAGGCCCTCCTTCAGGGCCTGTTCGTGAAGGGCCTGAACCCCCTGCTTGGCCACGATCATCTTGTTTGTCTCCTCACTCGGAATGAAGAGTTCAAAGATAGCAATAACCCCCTTGTAGCCGGTATCATTGCAGGCGGAACAACCCTTGGCCCTGTAGAATTGGGCCCCCGGGGGAAGCTTGTACCCCAGTTCCTTTTGAAGGGCCTCGCTCGCCTCGTAGGGCTCGCGGCAGGAGCGACAAAGCTTGCGTAATAAACGCTGGTTCAAGACCGCGGCAAGGGAAGCGGCTATGAGAAAGGGCTGTATTCCCATGTCCATAAAGTTCTGCACGGCGTTGATGGTGTCGTTGGCCGTAACCCTGGCAAAAACCCGGCGCTTGGCAAAAGCACCCTGAATCGTTGCCCGGGCCTCGGTCTCGTCCAGTATATCTCCTATGTAGGCCACGTCCGGCTCCTGTTTTAAGAGCGCCTCGACGGCTTCGGCGAAGGTGAATTCGTTATGATCGTCGAGTTTGCCTTGAAGCATCCCCGGGATTTCGTACTTCAAGACGGGATCGAAGCCCATAGCCATCATTCCGGGTTGCATGACCTCCAGGATGGATGCGTAGATTGTGGTTCGCTTGCCCGATCCGGGAGGTCCGGTAATTAAAAACAGGCGAGAGGTTCGCGTAAGGGCCTTACGGTAGGAAGCCAGGATTGCCTTGCCCATGCCGAGTTGGTCGACGCGTTTCGTGGCGCTCTGCTTGTACTGGACTTTGACCGTGACCGATTCCCCGTAAAGGGTAGGTAAAGAATAGCTATAGAGTTCTAGTTTCTTCTCTCCAACCTGCATCTTAAAGAAGCCGCTCTGGGGAACCTTGGTCTTTGTGAAGTCCATGCCGGAGAGCACCTTGAGGCGGTTCAGCACGTTGATTTTCATCTCTTCGTCGATAGCTTTTACTTTTTCGAGACTCCCTGCCACCCTCATTCGCACTAAAAGGCCATCCTGCCTGGGTTCAAAATGAATGTCCGTAGCACCCGCATCCACGGCCCGTGAAAGAATCTGGTCTATCTCCTGGACAACACCCTTATCCGCCACCGCGGATCGAGCTTGCCTTGGGTTCGTCTCAGACCCCTTCCGCATTGTTTCAAACCTGATTTTTTCGCTCATCACAACCTCTCCCATAATACTTTAATGCTCTTACAGTCTTACCGCAAGAAAAAATGTAGCTTTAACTATAACCAATGCACTCCGAGAGGGGAACCGCGCTCTTCATAAAGCTCCCGCTTCCCTTGGCTACGAGCTTTCGCTGCGCGTCGATCACCTCGGCCTCGGCCATGAAAAGCCTCCCGGACCGGTGAAAAACGCGCCCTTCCGCCCTGAGCACGCCCCCGGCAACGGGGCGGCTGAAATGGACGTTAAAGGTAACGGTGAGGACGCAAACATCACTGACAAGGGAACTCACGGCAAAGTACGCCGCATCGTCCATGAGTTTGAAGAGAACAGAGCCGTGGACCGCCTGAGCCGCGTGAAAGAAATCCCCCCGGACCTCCTGCGGCAATTCGGTCTTGCCCCGCTCTACTCTTAAGGTTGGGTGATAAAAGGCGTTTATGGGCGCGGAAGTGTACATCCTCTCCAAACTGCGATAGTGCTCTTCCCGCTCTGCTGAGTCCATCCGCTATCCTCCTTCTACGACGGATTTATGTAGAAGCCCGAACCCGCGTGGCTGCCGGAAATATTATCGCATAGATTAACCGGTCTTGTAAGGGTCCGCCACGGAACGGGTGTCGCGGAAATGACCGTCGGGGCGCCCACTTGGCAAGGCCCGACAACGCTGTCGTAGCAACGCTGCTTCAAGGAGGAGTAACACTGCCAAGCCGGGTGGATCGGCGGGCAGAGTGTGACGGTTATTACGTGGCAACTCCTGAGAGAAAATGCCCGACCGGGATTCGTGCTTTGGACAGCCCGACCGGAATCTGGTACAATTCATCTCTGAACAAGTGTCCATCCGAAAACCCGGATGAGAATATGAGGAGTTCCCGATTCGAAAACGAGGAATTTTTCGCAAGGCCGAGTAGATCAAGGGGGTGTGCGGAGACGTACGTTTGTACACCGTACAAGGAAACCCGCGGATTGCTAAAAAGGGCCGTTTCCGGGCAGAAACCACATAGGAGGCCGCACCATGGGACAAGGCCAAAGCACCGAAGAGGTCAAGTTTCCCGCTTCCGGTTTGAGGAAAATCCTTGTCCGCCTGCTGGGACCCGCCATTTTTCTCGTCTTCCTCCTCGTACCCATCACCGGCATGGGTGTTGAAGCCAGGATCGTATCGGGCGTCGCCCTGTGGATGGCCGTATGGTGGGTAACCGAGGCTGTTCCCCTTGCCATTACCTCCCTTCTTCCACTGGTACTCTTTCCCCTTGCCGGAGTTGAAAACGTCCACGGCGTAGCACCCAACTACGCCAACCCCATGATCTTCCTATTTCTGGCTCATCTTGAACAGTTCATTTTTGTAAGTCCTTAAGAATCAGTATGATACGAATA
>CAZIBS010000072.1:0-12240 GCA_964537405.1 uncultured Thermoanaerobaculia bacterium
TGTGGGCATCTATTCCAGGGGCGTTTCAAGAAAGTGGCGGAAGAAAATGCGAAATAAAAATGCTGGAATGCAAGATGCGACCCCATGCTCTACACCGGGCATTCTGCAACCTTTACCATCGCCGCGTCGTAGCGGCCCGCCGCCGGCCGACCGGTTCTTCGGCCGCCAGGCACAACTGGATCGCCGTGTCGGGCAGAGTCCTCCTCGTAATGGCAGAAATGGCGGGCGCCGGGTTATAAGGTCGGGTAGAGGGCGAGGATCTTCGCCACGTACGCTTGCGTCTCCGGAATGTCGGGGACCTTCTTCTGTGAGCGGACCCGGCCCTCTCCAGCGTTGTAGGCGGCCAGGGTAAGTTCCAGGTCTCCGCCGAAGGCGTCCAGCAGGCGGCGCAGGTAGTGAATTCCGCCGCGAAGGTTGTCCTCCGGAGAGAAGGGGTGCTTCACACCCATCTCCTTCTGCGTGGCGGGCATAAGCTGCATGAGTCCCTGTGCTCCCCGTGGTGATACGGCCTTGGCGTTGAAATCGGACTCCACCTCGATGAGAGCCGCCACCAGCTTCCAGTCCATCTGAAACTTCTGGCAGTACTTGGCGATTAGCTTTCTATAGGGCAATTTTTTCGGAAGCGCTTCCGCTGGGTCTTCAAGACCGCGCGGGGGAACGTAGCCGGAGTAGTGAACGAGGATAAGCCTCTCGGGAACGCCCATCTTTCCACCTCCAGGCAGCGTTATTAGGGCCATTCCATGCTCCTCCTTGTAGGACTCGGCGATTAATGAACGGTGCGTTCTAAAGACGACCAGTTCCATCGCCCGCACTGAAAGGGAGCACGATGTGGTAATGAAACCGACAACCAGGGCCGCTTCAAGCCACTTCTTCAAGCGAGTTCCCCGAGGGAAGCAAAAAAGCGTCCACGCTCCCTGGGTAGAAAGGTCGCCAGGTTGGCGTCGATAAGCGCGCGATCCGCGGCGTTGGGAGCGACTCCCTGGTAAATGAGGGACACCGTAACCGCTTCGAACTTTTCCCGCCGAAGAAAGTCGCTGATGATATTGATGTCCAGATAGGCTGAGCGGCCGTCCGAAACTCCCTTGGCGGCCCGCTCCGACCCGCGGAACCTCTTCCACGTGGTCGCCAGAAAACCGGGTTGACGGGGAGAAACCTTGTTATAACGACGGAAGAGTTCCTTGTATCGTTCGCGTCTTCCGAGCGCGACGTAGTCCATCAGCGCCAGTGAGGGAGAACCGGAGTCTCCCGTAAGGTAGAGGGTCGCATAGGCGCCCGGCCTGTTCCATTTTACCTCCGTATCCACCGGTTCCGACGCACTACCCACAAGAAGCCCGTAGCGCGGATCGATTCTGAAGAGACAGTCGACCCCGTATTTTTCAAGGTAGGCCTTGAAATGCAGGCTTGTACTTTTAACAAACGCGTCTTCGCTTCCTTCGCCGTGGATGATCAGGAAGGTTTCAACGGTCCCCGTAATGGCATCGGTTTCCTGCAACCGGTAACATCGAAGCGGGACGCCCCCGGACGTCTTAGAGAACCGTTTCAGCCCTTCGAACATCACTTCCTTCAACGTTTCTTGGGGAGGCAGGTATCCCGGCCTCCTGTCCTGCTGGTGACGAACCAGGGCGGTAAGAAAATCTTCCACCGGGATATTGTCGTACCTGAGGGTTTTGCCGCCTGGCAACCTTCACCTCCCCCCATAATATGACCTCTACACCAGCCGTGCGTCAACTTTTTCTCGGCGCCTTACCGAAAAACGGCCTTCTCACGGCCGCTCCCATTCTCACGTCGCGTCGTTTTGCCCTTGACAAGAAGACAAGGACTTTCTACGCTCAAGGCTATGGAAGGATTAAACTCAATGGTAAAGGAAAAAGTCGGGATGGTGTTCGCGAAGATAGCGGCCGCGGCCGCCGGGAGCGGAAGGGAGCCCTCTTCCGTTCAACTGATGGCCGCCGTGAAGACAAGATCGCCCGATGAGATTAGCGCCGTATTGGCCGCCGGGGTGACACTGCTGGGCGAAAACCGCGTGCAGGAGGGGCTTTCTCACCTTGAGGCCCTTCGAGAAAGAGAACTACGAACCTTTCGCGTCCATTTCATAGGACGCCTTCAATCCAACAAGGCCGGGAAGGCGCTTTCAGCCTTCGACTCCATCGACTCCGTTGAAAACTTTCACCTGGCGAGCCGGCTTTCCCGCATCGCCGTCGATGCAGGAAGGGTGCGAGAGGTTATGATGGAAGTCAACCTTGGTGGAGAGGAGCAGAAGGGCGGCGTATCCGTTGACGACGCGACATCGCTGGCCGAACGCCTCTTCGGACTGCCAGGTCTTTTCCTCACGGGCCTTATGGGCATTCCGCCCCACCCGAAGGACGCCGAAGCCTCTCGCCCGCACTTCAGACGCCTGGCCGGGCTCTTTAAGGCCATCGGAGAAAAACATCCTGAACCGGTCCTCTTCCGCAACCTTTCAATGGGAATGAGCAACGACTTCGAGGTGGCCGTGGAGGAGGGCGCTACAATAGTACGGGTTGGTACGGCCCTCTTCGGGCCTCGCGCCTGCTCTCTTGACGGGGGAATCAGGTAAGGAGTGTTCATCCTGGAATTCCGGATGTGGACGTAAGGATGTTTCCGGATGGAAACCAAAGAGGTTGTAGGAGGGGCTTCCAACCCCGAAGGGGATTTGCCCCCCTCAATGGTGATTCGCGGCAAGATGCCGGTCTGCGCCGCGCTTGTACGAAAAAAGAAGAGTAGGAGGAGAAAATGGCTACCGCTAAAGTTCTTTCGCCTATCGATCTGCAGTCCGCGCGTTTCAATCGTTCCCTCTGGGGTTTCGACAAGGAAGAGGTAAGGCTGTTCCTGCAGGCCGCCGCCGAGTCATACCAGGAGACCGCCATTGAAAACCGGGAAATGAAGAAGACTATTGAGCACCTTAAGGCATCTCTGGCCGAATTCCACAAACGGGAGGATATTCTCAGGGACGCCCTCTACGCCGCTCAAAAAATGTCCGGCGAAATCAAGGCCCAGGCCTCGCGGGAAGCCCAGACCATTATTCAGGGCGCGGAACTCAAGGGCGATACGCTGCTAAGACAGGCGCAGCTTCGAGCCCACGAGTTGGAACGCTCCATAGTGGACCTCAAGTTGGAGCGTAACCGGGCCCTTGACGTCCTTTCGGACCTCACTCGCAGGGTCCAGAGCATGATAGAAGCCATCGAGGAGAAAAGGGACCACGAAAACGTCGCTTCCTTTGGAAAGGAGTCGTAGTGGAAAGCAACTTCGACTGGTTAATTGGCCCGGTGGGGTGCCTTGTCACCTGCGGGGCGAAAGCCCCGGTGACGGGGGAGAGAGCGAAGAGACTGCCCTCGATTGTCAATGGAGCCGTAGCTATCAAGAACGGCCGGATAGCTTACGCCGGGCCCTACAACACGGTCAGAGACGCCTCCGCCACCCGCCACCTTGCCGCGGCGGACAAGACCGTCACGCCGGGACTTGTGGATCCGCACACCCACGTTCCCTTCCTCGGGGATCGTTCCGGTGAACTGGCGTTGCGCCTTGGGGGCGCCGCTTACATGGAGATCGGGCATCACGGCGGAGGCATCCTGAGTACCATGAGAAAGGTCAGGGAAGCCGCGCCGGAGGCTCTTGTCACGGCGGGCCGGGCAATTGCCGAACGTTTTCTCCGTTCCGGCGTAACGACTTTTGAGGCTAAAAGCGGCTACGGCCTTGAAACCGCCTCGGAGCTTAAGGAGCTGGAGGCCATTCGCACTCTTGAAGGAGAGATTCCCCAGAAGGTGGCGCCCACCTTCCTGGGCGCCCACCTCGTACCGCCGGAGTTCAAGAGTGATCCCGAAGGCTACGCCGACCTGGTCTGCGATGAGATGTTGCCCCTGGTTATTGAAAAGAAACTCGCCTCCTTTTGCGACGTTTTTTGCGAGGAGGGCGCTTTCACGCCGGAGCAATCCAGGCGCATCCTCCTCAAGGCAAAGAGTCTGGGGTTGAAGCTCAAACTACACGCCGATGAAATCGTTGATACCGGGGGCGCCGCTCTCGCCGCCGAGGTAGGCGCCGTGAGTGCGGACCACCTGCTGGCGGCTTCGGATGCCGGCATCGAGGCTATGGCCGAGGCGGGCGTCTGCGCAACCCTTCTACCGGGAACCGCCTTTTATCTCCGAAAGGCCTACGCTCCTGCCAGGAGGTTTCTTGAAGCCGGTTGCGCCGTGGCCCTGTCCACCGATTGCAACCCCGGTTCTTCCTACACGACGAACCTGCTCCAGATAGCGACCCTCGCCGTCTTCGGGATGGGCATGATGGTGGAAGAGGCCCTGTGGGCCGTCACTTTGAACGCCGCCTACGCACTCAGGCTGGACGGAGAGATTGGTTCCCTTGAGGTCGGCAAGCGCGCGGACCTGTGCATCTGGAACGTTCCAAGCCCCCTGCACCTCTTTTACCCCTATTCCGAGAATCCCCTTCTAAGCGTCTTTTGCAAGGGAAAACCGGCGTGGGAAGGAGAAGCCCGGTGACGACGCCCGACCCCATGGATGACGCTCCTACCCGAATTGTCGCCCTGGGCGGAGGAACGGGACTGCCCGCTCTACTCTCGGCACTGAAGCCACCGCCTCCCGGCGAAGAGGGCTGCGGTCTCTGGAGCCTCACGGCCATCGTGACCGTCAGCGACAACGGGGGCTCTTCGGGACGCCTCAGAAGAACCATCGGAACACTGCCTCCCGGCGATATACGAAACTGCCTCGTGGCACTCTCCGATGCTCCGGAAACGTTACGCTCTCTCCTGCAGCACAGGTTCAGGCAGGGCGAACTGGAGGGCCATTCCGTTGGGAATCTGCTCATTGCCGGGCTCGCTGAAATGACCGGCGATTTTGCGGCGGCCGTTGCCCACATGCACTACATCCTCGCCATTCGCGGTCGAATCTTTCCATCGACGACAGATAGCGTTCAACTGGTGGCCGAGACCGGTGATGGAAGGCTGGTAAAGGGGGAAAAAGCCATAGCCGAATCAAGGAGCGCCATCCGGCGGGTGGCCCTTGAGCCTTCTTACTGTTCCGCCCTTCCGGAGGCGAGGCGCGCGCTGGAGAGGGCCGACCTCATTCTCCTCGGCCCGGGTTCGCTCTACACTTCCGTTCTGCCCAACCTGCTGGTTCCCGATTTGGCGCGTTCTCTTGAAAGTTCCGGAGCGCGCAAAGTTTACATTTGTAACCTCGTGACCCAGCCGGGAGAAACCATCGGCCTCACGGCCTCACAGCACCTGGAGGCCATTCTCGCCCACCTGCCCCGGCTCAAAATTGACGCCGTTCTCTGCAACAACACGCCCCTTCCCGAAGCGCTATCCCGCGCCTACGCCGAAACGGGCGCCGAGGCGATAGCTATCGACGCCCGGCGCATCGAGGCGCTTGGAAGCAGCGTGGTAGCGCGGGACCTCTTGAAAACGGACACCGTGGCGCGCCACGATCCGCTTAAAGTTAGAATGGCCGTCCGGGAACTACTGGGCGCCACTGCTACGAAAGACACATAGTTATGAAGCAAGGAGGCAGTATGAACCGTACCATTTTAGTTCTCGCCGCCGGCAGGGGAACCCGAATGAAATCACCACTTCCCAAGGTGCTGCACCCACTTCTCGGGCGGCCCATGCTCTCCCACCTCCTGGAGGCTTTTGGCGAACTTAAAGGAAGTGTTCGGACGCTGGTGGTGATCGGCCACGGTGCGAGCGAGACAAAGGCGCTCTGCGAATCTTTCGGCGCCGAAACGATCCTCCAGCAGCCGCAACTGGGTACGGGCCACGCCCTTATGTGCTGCGAGGAGGCGCTGAGAAGCGCCGGAGAAGGGGAGTGTTTCCTTACCGCGGGCGATGCTCCACTTCTGCCGGTCGCCGAGGTTGAACGGCTTTGGGAACGCTTCAGCGCCTCCGGCTCCGAGGCAGCCGTCGTCTCAATGGAGCTTCCCGAACCGGGCGCGTACGGGCGTATTCTAAGAGATTCCTCCGGTCGCCTGTCCCGAATTGTGGAAGCAAGAGACGCCTCTCCCGAAGAGCTGGCCATAACCGAAGTCAACTCAGGAGCCTACTTCTTCAAATCTCCCATAGTTTTCGACCACATGCGCCGCTTGAAGAGGAGCAATTCGCAGGGTGAATACTACCTCACCGACCTCTTTGAGGAATTGAGTCGGCATGGTAAAGCCGCCGTGATATTCTCCGCCCCGGAACCCGAACGCTGGATGGGGATCAACACTCAGGCCGAGCTGGCCGGGGCGACCCGCCTCCTGCGCCTTGAAATAATAGAACGCCGGATGGCGGCCGGCGTCACCATTATGGACCCGGCCGGTACGTGGATCGAGAGCGGAGTGAAGCTGGAAGCCGGGGTTGTCCTGCATCCCTTCGTCAGGCTGTGCGGGAGTACGCACCTGGGAACCAACGTGGAGGTGCGCAGCTTCTCCACTATTATCGACTGTGAGATCGGCCCCGGAAGCGTCGTAAAAGAGAACTGCGTTCTCGAAAAGACCAGGACGGGAGAGAACTGCACCATCGGTCCCTTCTCCAGGACGCGCGAGGGAACCGAGCTGGCTGACGAAGTGCGCCTCGGAAACTTCGTGGAGACAAAAAAGGCCAGACTGGGAGATGGAGTCAAGGCCGGCCACCTCTCCTACCTGGGAGACGCCACGGTCGGAGCGGCCTCCAACATAGGCGCCGGTACCATAACCTGCAACTTCGACGGCAGGAAGAAGCACCCAACCACTTTGGGCGAAGGAGTTTTTATAGGAAGCGATACCCAACTCGTGGCGCCGGTGAAGGTCGGCGACGGCGCCTACGTAGGAGCGGGAACCACGGTCACCAAGGATGTTCCGCCCGGTGCGCTGGCAATTTCGCGTGTCCTCCAGAAGAACATTCCAGGTTGGGCCACCCGCAGGGAGAAGAAATAGGCCTGGAAGCGGATACCGTGTTTTTGTCGACGACGTGGTTCCATAACCGGGTTTTCTCACGTAAGATAGGCCGTTGGAGGTGTCCATGTGCGGCATAGTCGGGTACATTGGTTCGAAGGATCCGGTTCCTATCCTGATGAACGGTCTGAAACGCCTGGAGTATCGTGGTTATGACTCGGCCGGCATTGCAGTAGTTGCCGACGGTAAAATGCTGAGCGAACGAGCGGCCGGTAAAATCGCCAAGCTCGAAGAAAAACTCCGCCTTCATCCGATAACCGGTTCCTACGGTCTTGGCCACACGCGGTGGGCAACCCACGGAAGGCCCACGGAGGAAAATGCTCACCCACACACCGATTGCCACGGACGAATCGTCGTTGTTCATAATGGTATTATCGAAAACTACCTTTCGTTGAAAGAAGAACTCATCGGCAAGGGCCACGTCTTTAAAACGGAGACCGATACCGAGGTTGTAGCTCACCTGCTCGAAGAGGAGAACAGCGATCTTGAAGTCGCGATGCGCAACGCGATCAAACGGCTTAAGGGTATCTTCGCGCTGGCGGCCGCCGGTATTGACTCCCCCAACAAAATCGTCGTTGCCCGCCAGGGGCCGCCCCTCGTCGTGGGTCTTGGCCGGGGTGAAAATTTCATCGCCAGCGATGTTACGGCCATCCTCAACCACACGAGAGAGATGGTGTTTCTCGACGACCGGGACATAGCCGTCGTTACGCGGGAAAGCGTACGCTTCACCGATTTTGACGGCGCGCCCAAGATCAAGACTCCGACCCGCATCTCCTGGGATCCCATCCAGGCCGAGAGGGCCGGGTTCAAGCACTTCATGCAGAAGGAAATTTACGAACAACCCAGGGCCATAGGCGAAACCCTTGCGGGCAGGGTATCGCTGGACCGCGGCAAGGTTTTTCTCGAAGAGTTCGCCATTCCCGAGGAGACGTTGAGGACGATCAGGCGGGTAGAACTCGTCGCCTGCGGCACTTCGTGGCACGCAGCCCTCTGCGGCAGGTACATGATTGAAGCGCTCGCGAAGGTGCACGCCGAGGTGGACTACGGTTCCGAGTTCCGCTATCGGGATCCGATGGTGGACGAAAAGACGCTTTGCCTCTTCATCAGCCAATCCGGGGAAACCGCCGACACCCTCGCCGCTTTGAGAGAGGCCAGGGCCAAAGGCGCCCCTACCCTTGCAATATGCAACGTCGTGGGCAGCATGATAACGAGGGAGGCAAACGGCACACTGTACACCCACGCGGGGCCGGAGATCAGCGTGGCTTCCACCAAGGCCTTTACAACCCAGCTTGTCGCCCTCAACCTCTTCGCCATATACCTTGGACAGGTGCGCGGCGTGATTTCCCCGGAGGCCATGATCACGCACCTGAAGGCGCTGACTTCCCTTTCGGGCCTTGCGGAGCAGGTCCTCCAGATAGAAAGAAGCGTTGAGAAGGTTGCCCAGCGCTACTCTCGCTACGAGGATTTTCTCTACCTCGGCAGGGGCATTCAGTACCCGATAGCCCTGGAAGGCGCGCTGAAGCTGAAGGAAATTTCCTACATCCACGCCGAGGGCTATCCAGCCGGAGAGATGAAGCACGGCCCGATAGCTCTCATCGACGAAAACATGCCCGTACTGGCCGTTGCACCGAGAGATGACGTCTACGAGAAACTTGTCTCGAATCTTGAAGAGGTAAAAGCCCGCGACGGCAGGGTCATCGCCGTCTGCAGCGCCGAGGACGCCAAGATACGCGAGGTCGCCAACGAAGTGTTTCTTATTCCACCGTGCGATCCCTTGCTTATGCCCGTATTAGCGGTGATACCCCTTCAGTTGTTCGCCTACCACATCGCCGTTAAAAGGGGCACGGATGTCGACCAGCCTCGAAACCTCGCCAAGAGCGTCACCGTGGAGTAGGCAGGCTGCTCAGGCGGTAAACGGCCAAGAGCGGAGGGGCTTGGGAGAGGGGAAGCAAACCGAAACCTGATAGGGGTGGGAAGAACCGGTTTTCCAGTCCCCCCGGCCTCCGAACCGGACTTGCGGTTCTTCCGTATCCGGCTCTCCAGCCGGTGGAGTCCGCATCGCTCATTTTGAACTGTTAGTCGCGTTTTCTATAGGGCAAACAGGTGCTAAACCCTTGTAAAACAAGGAAGTTGTTTCCGGGGCGCTGGGAATGTGGTAAACTCTTGGTGGTCCGGGCTATGGACTGCTAAAGGAGTAGTTGAAATGAAGAATTACCGTGAAGCATTGACCTTCAACACGCCACACAGACGGGATTTTGTGAATATCACCAATCAAGTACGGCGGGCGCTTGAAAATAGCGGCATTCGGGAGGGATTGTGTCTTGTCAACGCGATGCATATTACTGCAAGCGTCTTTATCAACGACGACGAATCCGGCCTCCTCAAAGACTACGAGGACTGGCTGGAGGGGCTTGCCCCCCATGAACCACTCTCACGCTACCGTCACAACCGGACCGGTGAGGACAACGGCGACGCCCACCTTAAGCGCCAAGTGATGGGCAGGGAGGTCGTGGTTGGCGTAACGGAGGGGAAACTGGACTTCGGGCCATGGGAGCAGATATATTACGGTGAGTTCGACGGCCGCCGCCAAAAACGGGTTCTGGTCAAGATAATAGGCGAGTGACCAATGGCCGGGATGAGCAAGAGAGCAGCCAAAGGCAAGAAGTCGAATAAAAAGAAAAAGAGCAAGTCCGGGCAGCCTTCCCGTTTCGGTCTCTCACGAAAGGGAGAATTAATTCTCGCCGGAATCGGCGCGTTCATCATCTTGGTGGTGGCCGCTTTCCTCTTATGGCTCGCCGTCACGGAATGGATTCTTCCCAAAAATCCCAAGGAGATGGCCGCCACGGCCGCCTATGGCGCCGAAGAAAGCGCCGACTGGAAGGAGTTTAGCGCTTCAGCCCTCATTGTTGGTGCAAAGCCGAAGAACGAGAACGTCTACGTGAATGCAAAGATGTGGGGTGCTCTCAACCTTGGGAAAAGAGAGGACTTCGCTGAGGCAGCGGCCTTCCACTATAAGCTGTCAAGGTGTTTTATCTACGACGCAGCTACGGGCCGGGAACTTGGCTGGTATACCAAGAGCGGTGGATACAACGATTCCAAGCCATCCAAACCGCGCGGGAGTCCAGGTAAATGACCGATTTCCCCAAGGAGCCGACGCCGGAAGCCGATCTTCCGGTAACCATAAGAACCTACCTCAATCCCTTCGAAGCCGAGTGGGCGCGGAGCATCCTCGCCGACGCCGGAATCTGTTCCTCCATGCCCGACGGGGCCGGCGCCTACCTGTACAACTTTGTCAGCGGAATTCGTCTGCAGGTGCCCAAATCACGGGTTGAAGAGGCCGAGGCGGTGTTGCACGATCGGGAGTTTGAACAGAAGCTGCGTGCCGGGGAGCCGGACCGGGAACGTGGGGATATGGCAAGCGGACTCGACCAGGAGGAATTGGAGGCCAACGCCATTGATGCCATTGATGCCATTGATGCCATTGATGCCATTGATGCCATTGATGCCATTGATGCTGATGACGTCTGCCCGCTGCCCCCGCCTTTAAGTTGTCCCAAGTGCGGTTCTACGGACCTTGAAGCCGTTCCCACCCCGGCCCACGAGTTGGAAAGTTTCCTGGGCGGCCTCGTCAACCGTCTACTCGGACGCTCATGGCGTTGCTGCACCGCCTGCGGCCACGTCTTCAATCCACGAGAGAAGGAAGTCCCTCCAGGGGTTTGATGGTTTGTAATTTTGAAGACGCGCCGCGCCTAACATCTGGTCCCTAAAGCTCTTCGCGCGGCCCATCTGAGTTTTTCAACAAGCTGTTACTGCTTGAGAAAACGCTCCGAGGCCCATACGCCGAGAACCTCCCCGAGAAAGGCCGTGTGGTAGTCGCGCTCCGGATAGTGGCCGTGGAGACTCTCGTCCAGAAACCTGGAGGGATCAACGGCCATTGTCGCCATGACCCGGCACTCGAACGACAATTCGGCTTCGCCGACCCTTGGAACCTCAATGCGCTCACTGGCGGCCCGGCTAAGGCCAGTTGCCTTCCACTTATCCAGCTCCGCGCCGGAGCGCGTGCCACAAAGCGTAAGGGCTTCCCTGTATTTCCCGGGCAGTATGTTGAGGGTGAAGGAAGGCTCTCTACGAAGCAGGGAGAAGGTGTAGCGCGTAGGGCGAACGTAGACTGTAACGGTCGGACGGTTCCATATGGTGCCGAATCCACCCCAGGAAACCGTCATCGGATTGGGCTTTTCCACTCCCCCTACAAGGAGCGCCCACTCCTTGTCCAGCAGGTGGAAGGGTTTTATCGATAGTTCCGTCGGATCAATCCACTTCATGGTCTGGGGTTCTCCTCTCGGTGCCGGCTCGTTGAAACTCCCGTTAAAGGCGACCTCGGTGCTTGCGCCAGTTCCTCTTTCAAGATTCCGGTTATCTTGTTCAGAGAACGTCTCGCGGCCTCCTCCGGGCTCGAAACGAAGGTCAGCCTACCGTTAAAACTGTAGTCGGCGTACCACAGCCGCTTTCCGGCGTTGTTCTTCACCACTACCAGCATGGTTGCCGTCTCGTAGGTTCTGGAACCGGCCGAACCGATGCCCACTCCGACGTTCGTAGCCGAACCACCGCTGTACCATCCCCTGCCGGCGCCGATGGTTCCCCACAGGGCGGAAACCTTTTGGTGGCTGGAAAAAAACACGCTCACCGTTCCCGAATAGGGACCGTGTATATGGATCGGCAGCACCCTCGCCAGCGTAGTCATGGCGTACTCGTAGACGATTTTATCCTGTTCCGGCGTGTCCGTGCGCACCAAGAGGCGGTAGGAGCTTTTGTTCAGGAGGGCGGCGGGATCCGCCTCCATGGCGTTGCGCATCTTCGAACACGAAGCGATGAAAGAGAGTAACGCGAGGATCAGGATGAGCTGCGTCCGAAACAAGTTCCTCTTTTTCTCCATTCGATCGGCCTCCCAAACAATCCTTCGGTTTTCAGGATACCACGATGGGGGAAGCGCCGTGCGCTTTGCCGACTCGCCGTTGAGAGGGAGGGGAAACCCCGCCCTCTCAAGAAGTTGGCGGAGAGAGGGGGATTCGAACCTACGCGCCGTAGCGTGCTCCCTCGGGTCGGAGTCCCCTCAGTCCGCGCGCAACGCCGCCTACGGTTCCCGGGGCGGGTCTCTCTCCTTGTTTCCCTCGCTTGCGAAGGCTCCCTCTTCGGTCGCCTTCTCGCGGGAAAACTACGGAGTTTCCCGCCCTTCTCATCCCCTTCCAAATACTTCCTTTGTGGGATACCTTCGAAGATTTCTCCGCAAAGGATTTCTTCGAAGTAGGG
>CAZIBS010000073.1:0-11871 GCA_964537405.1 uncultured Thermoanaerobaculia bacterium
GCCATTCATCCCGGTCGGCCGCCGTCGCGATTATGTCCAGCCTGCGGACCGACCCCTCTTGCGGCTCGTCGAAAGGGTCCCAACCCTGCCTTCCTCGCCGCGCCTCGTATCCTGGGGCCTGGCTCGGGGAGGGCTCTCGGCGCGTTGAGCCCTTGGCCGGAACGGATTCGAGGCGACCCGACGACGCGTACCGGGAGCACTCGGAGGAGGGGCAACAATGAAGCCGACCGGCCGGGGGACAACCCGAAAGGACACGGCGCTCCGGGCGCTCCGCTTTGTTGGTCCTCGGGGAGGATGTCCCTGCATCATCCCCTCGGTCCGCCTCGCGGAGCATCCCGGACTCGCCGGCGTTGCGCCTGAGTTCCTACCCCGGCCAGACCCCTACCCACAAGCTTCTTGCGCGCGGCCCACGTGAGTTCTCCAGCAACCTGCCAGGGTTGAGGGCAGCTTGGCCCCGGCGGCGCGGAGCAGACTCGATGCGTTCGATCGCCTGTCTGCCGTCCCTGCCTGTGCGTGTACGCACGCAGACAGGCCGGCACAGGCAGGCACGTCCGAACGCAATTGATAGCCTTGGTTATTATGGCGGATCTCGTTTATCGTTATTTCGTCGAGTTCGCGCAACCCGTAGGAGGGGCTTACAGCCACGAATGATCCAAACCAACCGGTCAACCCGTAGGAGGGGCTTACAGCCACGAATCATCAAAAACCCATCAACCCGTAGGAGGGGCTTACAGCCCCGAATGATCCAAACCAACCGGTCAACCCGTAGGAGGGGCTTACAGCCCCGAATGATCCAAACCAACCGTCAATCCGCAGGAGGGACGGGACGGCGCGATTCGATCCCTTGACTATCGTTTTTCCGGAGTCCATACTGCTTTCTCTTTGAGAGGAGGTTTATTTATGAAGACAAACTCATCAATCGTCGGAAAGTTTCCCGGGGCGCTTTTTACTCTGGCCATGGTTCTTGGTGCCCTGACGCTGGTTCAGCCTACCTACGCCCGGCACGCCAGGCTATCGCCCAAGGCGACGAAGGCGGCTATAAAGGTTCTGAAGAAGACGCCGAACGCGATAGCACAACCGCACGCGACGCTCTCCGAGAAGATCTTCAACGCCGGCGATATATCGCGCGGGGAGACCATCAACCACAACTTCATCATTAAGAACGACGGCAAGGCTACGCTGGATATCTTAAGGGTTAAACCGGCTTGCGGTTGCACCGTGGCCCATTTCGACCGGAAGATCACACCCGGCCATACGGGAATAATCAGCATCGCTGTTCACACTTCGGCCTACAGAGGACCTATTCATAAAACGATTTCGGTCTTTACGAACGACCCCGCCCTTTCCAATTTCCAACTGGCGATCAACGCTACAATCAAAACCGTGCTTGCGATCAAGCCTCGCAACACTCAGGAGTTCGGGCTGGTCTTCAAGGGACAGACCCTCGAGAAGGACTTTACTATCACCTCTACCGACGGCAAGCCCTTCCTGATCAAGTCCGTCATGGCGCAGGACAACCACCTCAAGTACAAGGTACATGAGGCCCCCGACCACCTGTCGGCAACCTTCAAGGTTACGCTTCCTGCGGACCATCCCGCCGGGCCCATCAACGGAAGGTTCACGCTTTATACCACTCATCCGAAGGCCCAGTCGATCAGGCTTTCCGTATACGGAACGATTCGCAACCGGCTGACGGTCTATCCAAGCGATATCATCTTCTCCGGAATAAACCATGCGTACGTCAACAAACACCCGGAGAATATCAACCTCGACAAAACCATAACGTTAGCATACGAAAGCAGCCAGGTCCTGACGATAGAGAAAGTTTCCTCGACCCTGGGGAACCTCACGAGCAAGGTTGCCACCATAACCCCGAACAAACGGTACAGTATCAAGCTCCACCTCAACCCACCGCTTAAGGTTGGAACCCTTAAGGGTACAATCACCATAAAGACGAACCGAAAGGATGTCGTCATCCCCGTTAGGGCCAACATTTTCTGAAGACCATACGGCCTTGCGGCGTATAAAGAAAAGGCCGGAGGTTATCAGACCTCCGGCCTTTTTCTTTGCTTAATACCGAAGACATGGGGTCATATCTTGCAAACCGGCATTTTGTTTTTTCAAGAGCACGCTATGGTACTTCCTGTGTATGTAGACACGAAACGGCAAGCGACACACGAGGCGCCTAAGGTGGGAAGGCGTCGGACCGGAACGACGGACGGGGGACCGCGACGGGCCGATCCCGATAGGAGGGGCTTACAGCCCCGAATTGGTTGATGGAGATTCGCGGCAGGATGCCACTCCCACGGATAATGTCCCCCGCCGGTTGGTCCGGGGTCCAACCGTCCGATTCCGGAGCTGGAAGCGCTCATCAAGTCCGCCGGGGTAATTCTTCCCACCCACATCAGGAACTCAGGCGTCGTAATGCCCACCAGGAAGAAACTTGGCCGTGACAGGCTAACTCCTTAATTCCCAACGCATTACGAACCCCGTGCCATCCATTTTTTAGCTGGAAGCTCCGATCCAAGCCCTCCCCGCCTGTCTGCCGCCGGGCAGGCCGCCCTCGGTCCCAGGTTGGGTAGCGGATTCAGGCTTGCTTTCCCATTTTGCACGGCAACTACCTTTGTGGTACAATCAGTTTTTATACCGGCCCGCCCACGAAAAGGGCATTGAAAAGTGAGAGTCGTGTTCCACAAGGAAAGGGAGGCCCACCAGCCATGAACGGCGCGAAAGATACCAACTCCGGAAGCACCCTCTTCACGAGGTGCCCCGCAAATCCACTCATTACGGTAGGTGACCTCTCCTACCCGGCAAACTCCATTTTCAATCCCGGGGCGGCCCTGGTTGACGGTCGTACTCTCCTGCTGGCCCGGGTGGAAGATCTACGTGGAATATCACACCTTACGGTGTGTAAGAGTCCGGACGGTGTTTCCGGATGGGAAATCAGCCCCGAGCCGACCATACTTCCGGATCGGACCAGATGGCCCGAGGAAACCTGGGGGATAGAAGACCCGCGCTTGACGTGGCTCGAGGAACTGGGAATATGGGTTGTCGCGTACACGGCCAACTCCCGCCGCGGTCCTCAGGTGTGCCTGATGACTACGGAGGATTTCAGGAAGTTCACCAGGCTTGGGAGCATCCTCCCCCCGGAAGACAAGAACGCCGCTTTATTTCCCCGAAGGCTCAATGGAGACTGGGTGATTCTTCACAGGCCGGTCTCCAGCGGTCAGGATCCCGCGATCTGGATTTCAAGCTCACCGAACCTTAAGCACTGGAGCGGGCACACCATCCTGATGGAGACCCGGAGGGGAGCCTGGTGGGATTCCGTCAGGATCGGTCCATGTACCCCTCCCCTTGAAACACCCGATGGCTGGTTGTTGGTTTACCACGGTGTGAAGGATACCTCCGGCGGGGCAATCTACAGGCTGGGACTTATTCTGCTCGACCTGGAAAACCCATGGAGAGTGTTGAAACGGAGCGATGAATGGGTCTTGGGGCCGCAGGCGCCCTACGAACGCGTGGGCGACGTGGGCAACGTGGTCTTTTCGTGTGGCTGGACTTTGGACCGGGATACCGGAACTATCAGGCTCTACTACGGCGCCGCTGACAGTTGCATAGCCATGGCCACGGCCAAGCTCGACCGGGTTCTGGACTACCTCAGGGCCTGCCCCTGCGTTTCCTGATAAAGGTTCGGCCCCGCGGTCTTGTGGTATAATAAACGTTTGTGCGGCCGGGCGTGGCTGGTCCGCATTCGGTTGCAAGGGCTTGATAATTAAGAGGGAGGTTCCGTGAAATTGCCGTCGGTTGCTTATGTATCAACTTATGTGCCCAGAAAGTGCGGCATCGCAACCTTTACCCACGACAACGCCTTGGCCGTTTCCAAGGCCATGCGGATAGAGCTGGGCGATAGCCGGAAGATCCGAATTGTTGCCCTGCACAAGACTTCGGACGACTTTCGCTATGGTCCCGAGGCCGGGTTTGTACTACGCCAGACCGAGCGCCGCGACTACCTGGAGGCGGCCGAGTTTCTGAACATCTCCGCGGTTGACGTTGTCTGCCTTCAACACGATTACGGGCTCTTCGGGGGCGAGGATGGGAGGTACGTCCTGGATCTCCTTGACGGCCTGAGAAAACCGGTGGTGACCACGCTCCATACCGTGTTGTCAACACCCTCTCCGGGACAGTTGGACACCCTGAAGCTGGTGTGTGAAAGGTCCAACCACGTTGCCGTCATCGCCGATAAGGCTACGAGCATCCTGACCGATCTGTACGGCGTGCCCCCGGCCAAGATCGTAAAGATTCCGCACGGCGTTCCGGACGTACCCTTTATGGATCCCGGGTACTACAAAGACCAGTATCACTTGGAAGGGAAAAAGGTTCTGCTCACCTTCGGATTGCTCGGTCCGAGCAAGGGCATCGAACACGCCATAGACGCCGTAGGCCTACTGGCCAAAGAGTTCCCCAACTTGGTTTACGTAGTGCTTGGGGCCACGCACCCGGAGGTAAAACGCCGATCCGGCGAGGCTTACAGAGTCAGCTTGGAGCGGCGTGCGGAAGCCGGAGGAATCAAGGACAAGGTGCTCTTCTTTAACCGCTACGTCTCGGACGAGAAGCTCCTGGAGTTTCTCCTCATGGCGGATTACTACGTCACGCCGTATCTATCAAAAGAACAGATTTCTTCCGGCACCCTGGCCTTCGCCATGAGTTGCGGGAAGGCTATCGTCTCCACCCCGTACTGGTACGCCGAGGAGATGCTTGCGGAGGGGCGGGGATTACTGGCGCCCTTCGGCGATCACGAAGCCCTGGCGGCGCTTCTCAGGCGATTGCTCACCGACGAAGTTGAGTGCGCTCAGATCAGGAAGCGGGCCTATACCCATGCACGCAAGATGGTCTGGTCGGCCGTGGGCCGTCAGTACCTCGCCCTCTTCCAAAGGGCCACCGAGTCGGGCCTGCCCAAGACGGCACTCAAAGGGGTTTCCCTCTCTACGGGAATCCCCGACATCCGGCTGGACCACCTGAGGATCCTCACGGACAACACCGGCATGATCCAGCACGCCTTTTACGCTACGCCCGACAGGTCGAGTGGATACTCGACGGACGACAACGCCCGAGCGCTTCGCTTCATAAGCAGGTACTGGGCGTTCTCCAATGACGACAGCGTCCTGCCGCTGGCCCAGACCTACATGGCTTTCCTGCTCAGCGCTTTCAACGACAAGACGCAACGCTTCCGGAACTTCATGAGCTACGACCGGCATTGGCTGGACGAAGAGGGGGGCTCGGACGACTGCCAGGGGCGAACGCTGTGCGCAATGGCGGATGCCCTTCTTAACGCTCCCAACGACTCCATTTCGGGTCTTGCGAAGGTTCTCTTCGAGAAAGCGCTGCCCGTTGTAAAGCAATTGACCGCCCCCAGGGCCTGGGCATGGAGCCTCCTGGCCTGCAATACCTTTATTAAGCGTTTCGGCGGTGCCCGGGAGGCAAGGGAAATGCGGGAGCAACTGGCTCGAAAACTGCACCGGGCATTCGAACAAAACGCGTCCGAAGAGTGGTGCTGGTGCGAAAACGAGGTAACCTACGATAATGCGAGAATATGCAAGGCGCTCCTGATCGCGGAGAACGTCGTACTGTGGAAGGACGAAGCCTATGATGGCCTGCACACGCTGGAGTGGTTGTTGAAGATACAGACGAGTTCCGATAACGAGCACCTTAGCCTCATAGGTAACGGGGGGTGGATGAAGAAAGACGGGCCGCGGGCGCAATTCGACCAGCAACCCATCGACGCGGCGGGCCTGGTGTCGGCGTGCCACGACGCCTTCCGGATAACGGGCGACAAGAAGTGGCTCCGGGAAATGAAGAAATGCTTCAACTGGTTCCTGGGAGCGAACGATATGAACACGCCCCTCTACGATTTCAAGACCTGCGGTTGCCACGACGGTTTGCACGCCCACGGGGTGAGCCGGAACCAGGGCGCGGAGTCAACACTCTCCTGGCTCATGAGTGTCCTGAGAATGCACCAGCAGGGTGGCTTCTAGCGGCCTGATCGGGGCCTGACAGGTTGCAAGGTCCAAAGATCGCAAAACCGCATGGATGCCGTGCTATAAACCGCGGCTGACCATCTCCACCAAGTCCGCTACGCGGTTGGAGTAACCCCATTCGTTGTCATACCAGCACAACACCTTTGTAAGGGTGGATATCGTTTGGGTCAGGCTCCCGTCCACGATGCTGGAATGGGGGTCTCCCACGATGTCGGTGAGTACGATGGGCTCTTCGGTATAGGCAAGGATGCCCTTCATTCGGCCCTCGGATGCCGTTTTCAGAGCCTCGTTTACGGTCCCGGCCCCGGCCTCGCGCTTAAGAACCAGCGTGAGGTCGCTCAGGGATCCGGTAGGCGTGGGAACGCGCAATGACAAGCCCTGGAATATCCCGCTAAGCTGCGGCAGAATGGACGCCGAAGCCCGCGCCGCACCGGTGGAAGTTGGAACAATGTTGATCGCGGCGGCTCTGCCCCGCCGTAGATCCTTCTTATGCAATTGGTCAAGCAAGCGCTGGTTGTTGGTGTAAGAATGAACCGTAGTCAGGAATGCGCGTTCAACCCCGAAGGCGTCGTCCAACACCTTAAGCACAGGTACAACCGAGTTCGTAGTGCAAGACGCGTTAGAAATGATGTGGTGCTTTCCGGGATCGTACTCCTCGTCGTTCACGCCCATTATTACTTCCCAGTCGGCCTCCGTCGTATGGGAGGTTATGATGACTTTACCGGCGCCCCCACGAAGGTGCTTCAGAGCGTCTTCCCGGAGTCTGCCGATGCCGGTGGCATCCACGACAACACGGGCGCCGACTTCGCCCCACGGGATTCCGGCCTGATCCCTTGAGGAGGAGACCCTGATCTTCTTGCCATCCACAATCAGGTGGTTTTCATCCCAGTCGACCTCACCCCGGAACTTTCCATGCACGGAATCGTACCGGAGAATATAGGCAAGGTTCTTGGAGTCCATCAAGTCGTTGATCAGCACGACATCCACGCCGCGCTGGTGGAGAATGCGAAAGACCAATTTACCGATACGACCAAACCCGTTAATTCCGACAGCCATTTTTAACTCCTTATTTGTCGTACACTCAGTATAAAGTTTACCCTACTTTTCTTGTGCGGCAGACAGGCCCTACTTCGCCAACTCGGCTTCCATGCGCCGAAAGATACCGCCGGGGTCCTTCAGGCAGAGGGCGGCGATCCCGGCCGCCCTCGCCGTCGTGTCGCTTGTCGCATAGATACGCAGTTGCGGTGCATTACCGGAAGGACGCATGTGCGCTATGTCGCCGTTGTCGAAGGTGACGCGAACGCCGTCGAGAAAGTTGACAGCCTTGATGGAGCCGAAGCCGAGGTCGCGTGTGAAATAACGCGCGATGCGCTCACGTTTCTCCTCCATCTCCACCGCCAACGGGTCCGTTGGAGCAAGGGTTCGTACAATACCTTCGTTGTCCCTGACGGTGATATTTTCGGGTGAGAAGGACGCTTCAATGACGCCGGGCGACGATGGAGAAAGACGGGCTTTCATTTTTCGGCTGGCGCCAGTGGGAAAATTGTCCAGGAGCCCGGCAATTCGGTATCGCTTCGGGAGCCGGGCGAAGAGGTCCGCGATTGAGCCCTTCCCTGCGCCCGAGGCGAACAACACGCAAAGCAGAGGCAGTAATGCGTCGCGAGTGGGTAACGCCTTCAGCACTCCGCCGTAGAGGGAAAGGTCGGTCCCCGTCAGAAACCCGCCGTTGGCCTCCCAGGATACACACCTTCGGTAGCCGCCGCCTGCCTCCAGCTCTTGCATGGCCTGGATGACGTAGGGAGAACCGATGCGCGTCTTCACGAGCTTTACGCCTAATTCGTCAAGACGTTTATCCACGGCGTCGTTGGCGCTGATGGGGACGGCCGCCGCGTCGGCCTTCAGGAACGCAGCCACAACGACGCCGATCAAGTCCCCCCCGAAAAACCGGATCGTGCGGCCCTTTTCATCCGCCCGGTCCGCCCCCATGACGGCGGCCAAGAGCGGCCTATCGCTGTCCCCATCGGTGGAAATCACACCATCGGCGGACCCCCGGGTACGCGCGCAATCCCGGGCCATGGCGTCCAGTCTGTCCAGTTGGTCCTCGGTGACGTTCTCGGTGTCGATGGAAACAAACTCCTCGCTCCGACCCGCGGGGACAACCTCGGCCCCCAGGGCGCCCAAAACCTCCATCAGGATGTCCCTGCCCACGGCCGAGTGTTGATACACTACTATCCGCCTTCCTTTCAGCCCATCCCGTGGAAAGAGGTCCAGGTAGCGCCGGACGTACCTTTTGCGTGCGTCGCCGACCGGTGGAGGAAGGTCCACAGAAGAAGCCTTTCCGAGCATTCCACCGGAATCGAAGGGGGTTTCTCCTTTCCCCCGCGCATATTCCTCCCGGCGGACCACGGCCACTTCTTTCAAGATATCCGCCTCGTCCGATTTCAAGACTTCGCCGGTACTCTTGTTGAACTTGATGCCGTTCCGGTCGAAGGGTATATGGCTGCCTGTGACCATGATACTGGGATGGCCGGACTGCATGGCGTGATAGATGAGGGCCGGCGTTGGAATAGTGCCGGCGTTCTCAACCCGGAGTCCCGTATCCAGGGCGGCCCGCGCCACGGCCTTCATGATCCTGTCCGTGCTGGGTCTGAGGTCGCCCGCCACTACCACGGTCCCGGCCGGCTTTACGTCCCCCGTCTTCAGTGCGTATTTCAGAAAGCCCTTTGTGTTGACGTAGGCTTCGAGGTCCGTAATGTCCTTGACCAGCCCGCGCAGGCCGCTTGTCCCGAAGGCAAGGGGAACGGGAATCTTATCGAGAAACGTCGGCGCCCGGCCGGGGACCGTGGTTGCGGGAAGGTGGACCGGTAGAAGATCCGAGGGCACGGGGACGGAAAGGAAAAGTACACGCGCCGCACCCCGGGACACAAGTTGGTACCCACCTTCCATCGTGGCGGGTATAAAAGCCGGCCGGTCCGTGGAGAGCTTGATGAGTTCGTCGCCTTCGGTTAAGAGATCCACCGTGCCTTCAAGTACCAGTGCGAGCTGGAATGACCCGTCGGGCGCTTTTTCGCGCCACACCGAAAGACCACGTGGAGAACCGGTAAGCACTACTTCGCGTGCCGTGAAAAAAGGCCAATTCCCGGGGTCCCTCAAAACCCAAAAGCCTCCGGAGCGGAGTGAACCGGGAAGCGATGCTACCGCCACCGCCCTCCGGAGCACCGTATCCAATGGAGTCGGAGAGAAATCCAGGGATGCGAGGCAGGCTTCCAGATCCCCCCTGCTCAGCCCTTTTTCCGGGCGTCCTTTTCTAAAAATAAAATGCCCCTTCCACGTAAATGGGGTGTAGAAGTCGGCGAAACTCAGGGTAACGTCGGAGGTCTGTTGGGGTTCTACAAGAATGGTCTCTTTCCCCACGACCAAGGGCAGCCACGCCTCGCTCTTCGGGGGCGCCGGGTTTTTAGCCCGCGCGGATGGCAGGTCCGCGCGCAGAGCCGCCGGTTCAAGTTCTTTTTCGGAAGCGCCGGAGGCAAGGAGTTGTCCGAACTCGCCGAAGAGTTTTTCGAGCGCCGACCTGGAATGATCCGGCGGGTGTGTTTGGAGGGAGAGGCCGAAGATGGCGTGGGGCGTTCCAGCCCCAACAAGCAGCAGGTTCCCCTGCGCCCCTTCCAGATCCACCTCGTTCAGGACGGCCACGATCCCAGCCCGGTTGGCTTTCACCGCCTCCGCCCAACGGATCGGATCCACGCGCAAGGGGCGGCGCAGAAGGGGGAGGATCGCCGCGCCGAAGGATTCCGTGGAGACCCGGTCGTCCGAAACCCAGCGTCCCATCGCTTCCGTGACGGCCCATTGTTCGTAGGCTCTCTGGAAAGCGACGTAGTCGGGTTTACGCCTGACGGCGAGCGCGTCGTAAAGCTCTCCGAGAAGCGCCTGCTCACGTTCAAGCCACGATAGGAATTCATCCTTATCGACCGTTACGCGGAAACCAATGTGAACGAAGGAAGGGAACCTTGTCCGAAGAAACTTTGCAAAAATGGGCAGACGATCGCCAAAGAGGAGGCGCGACCAACGCCCAACCATCTCAGGGTGTGATTCCACGAATTCCGCGAGCGTTGCACGGTTTTCCCCGGGAGGAATAAGCGCCCGACCGTCCACCCGCACGGCGCTCAGCCACGTTTCACTCCCCCACGACGTGGCGTGCTCCACGGGTTCCAGAACCAAGGGTTTTCGAATCAACGGTAGATTTTTCGGCAAGATTGCAAACCTCCAACGCCGACCGCAATTTTATTCCAACAAGCTCCAAATGTATATACGCGGAGAAGACGGTATTGGGTTTTGGAAGTGAAAACCGCCCGGGGTGACGGGTACGGGGAACCGGGCGCCGCAAACCGGGCACCAGGCTACTATATCAGGCGCCTGCCTTCCGCAGTGCGCACATTGCTTCATGGCAACACCTTCCACTATGACGGCACGCTTGAAGATGGCCGGGGCGGAAGCGCCCTCTTGGCTCTACCACGGCGCTCCTGCTATCCTTTAGCCTGAATCCGCCACCTAACCGGGGCCCGAGGGTGGCCTGCCCGGCGGCAGACAGGCGGAGAGGGCTTGGATGCCGGGCGCCTGCCTGTGCGTTCCACACGCAGAAAGGCTATCGGTTTGAGCGGAGTCGTAGTATAGCTACATCCAGAACATCGAACAGACGACGGCAACGACGCAGACATGCCTTGTCCCGCCGTACGAATTGATGGATCCAGGTTAGTTGGAAGGAGGGGCTGTGGCGGTAAGATTTGAATGTACGTACGAATCACCGGCTGGAGGCAGAACCGGACTCCTTGAGACACCCCACGGGGAGGTGTCCACCCCGGCCTTCATGGCGGTCGGTACCCGAGCCTCGGTGAAGGGAATGCCGCCCTTTCTTCTGGAAGAGGCCGGTGCTTCCATTGTCCTCGCCAATTCCTTCCACCTGGCGCTCAGGCCGGGCAGCGACAGGATACGCGAACTCGGTGGACTTCACCGCTTCATGGGATGGAAGGGACCTATTCTGACCGATTCGGGGGGCTACCAGGTCTTCTCCCTGGCCGACCTGAGAAGTGTCAACGAGGAAGGCATTCGTTTCCGTAGCCCGGTGGACGGAGAGAAACTCTTCCTGACGCCGGAACGAGCCGTTGCACTCCAAGAAGCGATGGGTGTGGACATTGCCATGGTCCTCGACGAACTCGTGCCCGGTCGGGCCGCGAAGGAAGAAGTGGAACGGGCGATGGAGAGAAGCACGCGCTGGGCCCGGCGCTGCAAGGCCGCCTGGAAGCGGGAGGGAACTTCCCTCTTCGGAATCATCCAGGGAGGAGTGTTTCTTGATCTTCGGGCCCGTTCCATAGCGGAACTTGCCGAGTTGGACCTTCCCGGCTATGGTGTGGGCGGCCTCTGCGTAGGCGAGAAAAAAAGCGCTTTCCGGGAGGTCGCCGCCTTCACCGCCGGCCTGATGTCGGCGAATAAGCCGCGTTACCTTATGGGTGTTGGGACGCCGCTCGACCTTGTCGATGCCTCCATGTGGGGCTACGACCTCTTCGACTGCGTTCTACCCACGCGCCACGCCAGGACCGGGAGCCTCTTCACTTCTTTCGGAGAGGTGGCCATCAAGAACTCGGCCTTCATTGCAGATCCCGAACCGCTGGATCCGGGCTGCCGGTGCTGGGCGTGCGGAAACGTGTCCAGAGCCTACCTGAACCACCTCTTCCGCGCCAACGACCCCACCGGCCTGGTCCTCAACACCCTACACAACCTGACCTACTACTTCGACCTCATGGCCCGCATCAGAAAGGCGATCTCAACGGATTCCCTCTCT
>CAZIBS010000074.1:0-11656 GCA_964537405.1 uncultured Thermoanaerobaculia bacterium
GTAGGCCGCCCTGGACAAACCAATACAGTTACAACTGCGTTTTACCGAAAGTCTGACCCCTTGACATTAGTAGTTTATTAGCCCTTGTGCCTGGGAAAGGGAGGTCGAAGGATGACGGAGCGCGGTAAAAAAAGGATCGTGGAAAAAGTGGCACCCAAGATGGAAATCGAAACAGGCGTGGAACAACCTAAACCCAATGGAGGCCGGAGGATGACGGAGCGCGGCAAGAAAAGGATCGTGGAAAAAATGGCATCCGAGACGAAAATAAAAACAAGCGCGGAACAAGCTAAACCCATTGGGGCTGAAGTCTCCGGTTCAATTGAGGAAGACGCTTTGGACGCCGGCGTTCTATCCCCCGAGTTGTTGGTTCCCTTCAAGATCGCCCGCCGCTTTACGACCCCGGCTAGAGAGCCCATGGACGAAGTGCGCTATATCCACCGCGACAGCAAGATCATCAACATGGACGGTTCGGTCGTTTTCGCGCTCGAAGACGCCGAGGTTCCGGAAAGCTGGTCGCAACTCGCCACCGACATCCTTGTCAGCAAGTATTTTCGCAAGGCGGGCGTTCCGGGAACGGAACACGAAACCTCCGTTAAGCAGGTCATTCGTCGCATCACCCACACCCTCCGAACCGAAGGCGAGCGCTTTGGATGCTACTTTGATTCAAAGGAAGAAGCCGACACCTTCGAGGCGGAACTCTCTCACCTCCTGGTTGCCCAGAAGGGCGCTTTCAACTCCCCCGTGTGGTTTAACCTTGGCCTCTGGCACGAGTACGGCATCGAGGGTTCCGGCGGTGCCTTCGCGTGGAATCCCGACACGGACGCCATCGAAGAAACGAAGATCGCTTACCGCCGTCCCCAGTGTTCGGCTTGCTTCATCCAGTCGGTCGACGACGATCTTATGAGCATCTTCCAGCTTGCAAAGAACGAGGCGCGCCTCTTCAAGTACGGTTCGGGATCCGGTTCAAACTTCTCCAAAATTCGCAGTAAGGAGGAGAAGCTTTCGGGCGGCGGCACCTCTTCGGGCCTGGTGTCCTTCCTTGAAGTACTGGACCGGGCCGCGGGTGCCACGAAATCCGGTGGAACAACCAGGCGAGCCGCCAAGATGGTTATCCTTGACATCGACCACCCGGAAATCGTCGATTTTATCAACTGGAAGCGCAGGGAAGAGAAGAAGGCCAGAAGTCTGCACGAGGCCGGTATAGACCTTGAAGAGGCGATTCACACGGTTTCGGGCCAAAACGCCAACAATTCCGTTCGCGTCACCGATGAGTTCATGAAAGCTTACGAAGAGGATGGAGACTGGACGACGCATTTCAAGACGACGGGCGAAATCGCCCATACCTACAAGGCGAGGGAACTCATGCGGCAGATCGCCGAAGCGGCGTGGGAGTGCGGCGACCCGGGCATCCAGTTCGACACGACCATCAACCAATGGCATACCTGCAAGGCCGATGGGCGGATATCTTCGAGCAATCCCTGTTCGGAGTATATGTTTCTCGACAATTCAGCGTGCAACCTCGCCAGCCTGAACCTGATGAAGTTTCTTGGAGAGGACGGCGCCTTCGACGTTGAGGGCTTCAAACACTCGCTGGGACTCTTTATCCTCGCCCAGGAGATTCTCATTGATGCCTCCTCCTATCCGACCAGGGCCATAGCCAAGAACAGCCACGATTTTCGCCCCCTCGGGCTGGGCTATGCGAACCTCGGCACCATGTTGATGGTCCGGAGTATTCCCTATGACAGTCCTAAAGGGCGCGCGTGGTGCAGCGCAATCTCCAGCCTTATGACCGGCCAGGCCTACGCGGTTTCCGCCCTCATTGCGAAGAAAAAGGGTTCCTTCCCGGCTTATGAGAAGAACAGCAAATCAATGCTCGACGTCATCAATATGCACAGGGACGCCAGCCGACACCTTGAATCGAGCCAGATACCGGAGAGCGTCTATCTCGCAAGCCGCCAGGTTTGGGATGATGCCCTGGTTTTCGGCAGGCGCTACGGGTTCAGGAACGCCCAAGTTTCGGTGATAGCTCCGACGGGAACGATCGGCCTGCTGATGGATTGCGACACAACCGGAATAGAGCCCGATTTTTCCTTGGTAAAGTTCAAAAAGTTGTCCGGCGGCGGCTACTTCAAGATTATTAACCAGAGCGTCGAACCGGCGCTGGCGGCCCTTGGTTATTCTCCGGCGCAGGTCCAAGCCATCCTGGAGTACGTAATGGGCACCGGGAAACTGGCCGGTGCGCCGCACGTCAATTCGAATGCCCTCCTGGCGAAGGACTTTACCAAGAAGGAACTGGCTGCCGTCGAAGCGCGGCTTTCGCGGGTGATGGATCTGCCCCAGGCCTTTTCTCCGCAACTCCTGGGCCGGAAGACGGTCGAGCGCCTTGGCCTGGATTGGGAGAAGGCGTCTGAACCAGGTTACGACGTTTTGCTTGCACTTGGTTTCTCTTTGGAGCAAATCCGGGAAGCGTCGAAGATAGTCTGTGGACACATGACCATTGAGGGCGCGCCCCACCTCAAAAAAGAGCACCTTCCGGTCTTCGACTGCGCCAATCGCTGCGGCAGGGACGGCAAACGTTTTATCGCCCCTCTCGGCCACGTCAAGATGATGTCGGCCGCCCAGCCCTTTATTTCGGGGGCGATCAGCAAGACGGTGAACCTACCCAACGCCATTACTCCCGGCGAGATCGAGAGAATCTATGTCGAGTCCTGGAAGCGCGGTCTCAAGGCTTTGGCCGTCTACCGGGACGGGTCGAAGATAACCCAACCCCTCTCCGGCGCATCGGCAGAGAAAGAGGAATCGTCTACCGACAAGGAGTCGATGGCCAATCTTTGGAGGACAACGCTCCAGCGTAGGCGCCTCCCGAAGAAACGGGCCGGTTTTACGCAGGAGGCAAGGGTCGGAGGGCAGAAGGTTTACCTGCGAACCGGTGAGTACGAGGACGGACGTTTGGGCGAAATCTTTATCGATATGCACAAGGAAGGGGCAGCCTTCCGCTCCCTGATGAACTGCTTCGCCATCGCCATTTCGCTCGGGCTACAGTACGGGGTTCCACTCGAAGAGTACGTGGACTGTTTTACCTTCACGCGCTTCGAACCTCAGGGACCCGTTACCGACCACCCCAATATCAAGTACGCTACCTCCGTTATCGACTACCTCTTCCGTGTGTTGGGCATGGAGTATCTCGGGAGGACCGACTTTGTCCAGGTGAAGCCGGACGAACTCGGAAACAACCAGGCGAAGAGAACGCTTCAATCCCCAACGGCCAGTGCCAGGGAGGTCGAAGAGGCGCAGAAATCACTGAGCGCCAAGGATAGGGTTCCCATCTACAAGAATATCGGAGGCAGCACTCTCTCGAATCACCTTTCCAACATGATGGGCGATGCACCCTTTTGCAATATCTGCGGTCACATAACGGTGAGGAACGGGAGCTGCTACAAGTGCCTTAATTGCGGCAACAGCCTGGGTTGTTCATAATCTGAGGGGAGGAGACAATGCTTTTAGAACACAAGGGCGGCAGCCCCACAATTCACGATTCGGCGGTCGTTTCTCCGAATGCCGTTGTGTCGGGCGACGTTACCATCGGGGCGGAAACGGTCGTTCTCGCCGGCGCGGTTCTTACCTCTGAGGGCGCCCCGCTTACCATCGGCCCCCGTTGTATTGTGATGGAAAACTCGACGGTGCGAGCTTCCAAGGCACATCCATGCTCCATTGGAAACCACGTTTTCATAGGCCCGCAAGTCCACATCGTCGGGGCGGACATCGCTCCACGCTGCTTCGTTTCCACCGGCGCCATCATCTTCAACGGAGCTAAACTCGAAGAGGGCTGCATGCTGTCGGTGCATGGCGTGGTACACATCAATACGAGGTGTCCGGCCTCCACCTTCATTCCCATGGGCTACGCGGCTTTTGGAGACCCGGCTCGACTCTACGGCCCGCACCAGGCTATGGAGCTACATCGCCGGGTCGCATCCAGGGGGTTCACCAGCTCGGTGTTCGGCTTCGATTCGTCCGATATGAGCATTCCGGACTCGGTGGAGGTTCTCTGCGACCGTTACCTGAAATCCCTCCTGGAACACGCAGGGGACAAGGAATTGTAGCGCCGGGTTACGGCTTCAGGACTGAAGAGATGGCGGGTCTTTGGGGGGCCGGCTTTCTCCGCGACAGTAAAACGACGGCCGTGGTTACGACGACCGCCCCCACTCCCTGCAAAGGCCCCAGGTGCTCCCCAAGCATGAGCCATCCCAGTCCGACGGCAACCACGGGGATGATGTTCGCAAAGCCGGCGACCAGGGATGCCCTAAGCTTCGAAAGGGCGGTGTTCAACAATATATAGGCGAAGAAGGAACACCCCACTCCAAGGTATACCACGGCCCACCACTCTTTCCCTGAAGCAGAGGGCATTCCATGTCTCGCCACGTCAAATCCGGCCAACGGAAGGTAAAGGAGAACCGCGTAGAAGGTTTGAAGACGGGAGACGGTGATCACGTCGTAGCTCCGGAGCAGCTTTTTCGCCGTGACGGTATAGAGAGCCGCCGTGAGGGCGGCTGCCAGGATCAACAGGTTTCCGGTGAGTGCGCCTTTAAGGGGGTTGTGCCCGCCATCCGATACCAGGAGGACTATGCCGGCAAGCGAGGCTATGATTAGCGTAACCTCCTTCGAATCAACCCGCACCTTCATCCAGATTGCTTCCAGGACAACCACCCAGACCGGGATGGTGCCGACCAGTATGGCCGCGGTGGAAGCGAGGGTCCTCTGTAATCCGTACGCCTCGAGAATAAAGTACGTGAAGGGTTCGCAAAGAGCGAGCAGGAATATCTTCCCGTAACCTTTCCTGTCCAGCTTTTTCGCTTTCAACCAAGGGGAAACGAGGAGGTAGAGAACCGCTCCAATGGCAAAGCGGAGGAAGATCAGTTCAAAAGGTGAGAAGGAGGCGAGGGCGATCTTGCTGCACACGAAGGATGCCCCGAAGAGTAGGGACATGCCGGTCAGAGCCGCTAAGGCGAAGTTCCTTTCCTTGTTCAATTGGAACTCGTCAGAGCCTTGAGGAGGATCGAAAGCCTTTGAACCTTCTCCCGCTTGGCCGATTGTTCGGCGCTCTTTGAGGGAGCGTAACGAATTGGGTCTTCCACTCCGGCCTCTTTGAAACCCCGGAGCCTGAGCGCGCACGAGTCGCACCGTCCGCAAGCCATGTCGTTACGAGCGTAGCAGGACCATGTATCGCCTAATGGAAGCCCCATCCTCTGGGCAACCTCGACGATTTCCGCCTTCGTAAAGTTGACGAGAGGCGCCCTTACTTCTAGCCTGCTTCCCGGTTTCGTACCCTCTTCGATCAACAGGTTAAAAGCTTCTACGAAGGATTGCCTGCAGTCCGGATATCCCGAAGAGTCCTGCGAAACCGCGCCGTAGTAGATCTTTCGTGCCCCTATGGTTTCCGCCCAGCCTACCGCCATTGAGAGCAGTACCGCATTTCTGAAGGGTACGTAGGTTGCGGGAATGATTTCAGAGTCAAGGTTAGCTTCGGGAATCTCATTACTGCTGTCGGTGAGCGCCGATCCTCCGAGCAGACTGAAGAAGTTGGTATGAACCACCAGCCTCCGATTTTCACCAACCCCAAAGAACTCCGCGATACGCTTAAAGGCCTGCAACTCGGCTCTTTCGGTTTTCTGCCCGTAGTTGAAGTGGATGAGGGCCAATGCGTAGCCGTCGGCCCTGGCGAAGCCCGCGGTCGTGAGCGAATCCATTCCTCCGCTTAGCAGGATCACCGCGAGAGGACGGGTGTCTTTGGTTTCAGCGTCCCTTCCAACCGTGTCGTCTTCTTTCATTTTGCCCACTCTTCATCAGGTGCTTTACCTAAGCGCCGGGTTGCCGCGGCGGCGGAGCTTACAATCAAACTCCACGCTTTTCTCCCCATAATACCTTGTGGAGCTGGAGTTGCAACCGCGCTTCCAACCGGTCCTCAATAATCCACGCAGCGAGCTTGACGCGATCAAGTTGTCCCCATATCGGGGAAAAGATGATGGTGCAAGGGCCGGGTAAGGCGTGGCCGGCTATAAAGGCCTTCGACCAATCGTAGTCTTCCCGGTCGGCGCATACGAATTTCAGCGCGTCCTTGCCATCGAGCGCATCAAGAATGGACGCTTCGAAGGAACCTTCTTCGCCGCTACCGGGCGTCTTGACGTCTACGATCTTCATTATTTCGGATGGAAGAGGGTCGAGCCTGAAACTTCCATTGGTTTCGATGGAAACAAGGTGTCCCGAGGCGATAAGGGAACGGCACAGATCCGGTGTGCCGGCCTGAACCATCGGCTCGCCTCCGGTTACGAGGACCCGTTTGCAGCCGTAGGCCTTCACGCGATCGGTGAGTTCCTTTAAACCGACGCGCTTTCCCTGGAAAAAGGAGTAGGCGCTGTCGCAGTAGCCGCACCTGAGGTTGCAGCCCGTCAGTCGCACAAGGACTACCGGAAAGCCCTGCTCGGGTCCTTCTCCCTGGATCGAGGCGTAAAGTTCGTTCAGCAGAAGGGTCGTCTCTCCACCTTCATCTCTTGGATAGCGCCCGGCGCCGACGGGAGGCTTTCCCGCGGTTTTGCGCCTCATTGTCTGCCTTTCTCGAAGTACGAGGCCGAGGATCCTTCCGATTCAAAGACGTTTATCCTTGAAACCTTAACTTCCCTGGAAAGTTGGTCGTAGAGGTAGCGGGCTATATTTTCGGCCGTGGGATTGGTCTCGTTGAAGGGGGGTGTTTCGTTCAAGTAGGAGTGGTCCAGGCGCAATAAAACCAGGCCGGTGAGTTCCTTCAATTTTCTGAAATCAACGACCATTCCCATGTCGTCGAGTCCTTCCGCCCCGACGATCACCTCCACCTTCCAGTTGTGGCCGTGGAGGTGCTCGCAGTTGCCGGGATAGTCCTCAACCCTGTGGGCCGCCGCGAAGCCCATTGTCACCTTGATTTCATACATAGATTACCCCAGAGGAAGCAGATCCGTTCCGGCCGTCCCTGGCCGGAACCTACGCCTCATTCTTCAAAGCCATACTAACGCGACTCCGGTCGCCCTGTCGAGGCGCGCATCTCCACCGCCCTCCTTATCGATTAGGTGGCGGATTCCGGTTTAATGCGCCCTTACCTCTTTATCTTCGTCATTCCGGCGAGCAAAGCGAGACCGGAATCGGACGGCCTGATTTCAAGCACGCTGAAATCCCGGCAAGCAAGGCGCGTCCAGGATATGGAATGACCTTGTTGTGGCGGCCGATCGCTGGTTGGCCGAAAAGCCGGTCTCCTTCTTGTTCAGGCGGTGAATTCTGGTAGAATCATACGGTTGAAGGATGGGTGGAAGTGGTTGCTGAAAATATGAAGTCCCCGCGGGAATTTTGCCGGAAGGTCGTTACGTTCTTGGTGTGGCTCATACTGCTTCTCGGTGTGCTGCAGGAGGGAACGCTATGGTGTGGACGCCTTTACGCGGTGCGGCGCTACGGTTTTTCCGGTCAGCTTCGTCTGCACCTCCTCTCATTGAGCGCGGATTCGGCAAGCGGGAAACTCTCCTTATTCGGAACGTCCGTAGAGTGGAAGCGGGCGGAGTTCTCTCTTGGTAAGGGCTTGAAGGTAGCGGAACTCTCTCTCGGCAACGGTGCTTCCCCCGCCGCGCACCTTGAGGGAATCAGGTTGCGACGCCTCGGGCCTCTCTTCGAGGGAAGTGTCGCAGAGGCGGTGGTTAACCCGGAGAATCCCGCATGGAGGCGTATTGTGGCTTCTTCCAGGCAAGCGCCCAATAGAAATAATGGTGGCATTCCCGTCAGGATACGCATAGGGCACATGGTTGTAAATGCGCCGGGTGGGGCCTGGTCCGGAAGCGTTTCACTGTTTGGAGAAGGGGACGGTTCGACGGGAATCCTCTCTTCAACGATGACCGGTCCACGCCACTTGGTCGGGGAGCTTTCGGGGCGATGGGCGCCCTCGGGCGGAAGCTTGTCGGCGACCATTCTGGGAGGCAAAGAGGGAAGGGGATGTCTCCTTTGCTCGTGGAATCAAGACGGGTTTCGTCTACGGGCGGACGTATTGGCCGACGGCCAACACCTGGGTATTGACGGGAAGGGGCGATGGAAGAATGGGGCACAAATTCTACTGTGGACTATTGGGACCGGGGGTAAGTTCGAGTCACTGCCGGTCCGCATTGTTGCCTCCAAAGATGATGGCGGAGGAATTACTACGGTAGATATTGGCCCTGGGTCCATACAACTTCCAGTGGTTCCAATATCAAAAAACTGCTGGTTGTCCAGCGTGAAGATTGCAGTTGAATTATCGGGTTATGATAATGAAGACGGTGCATACAAGCTATGCGTTAATTCCGGGGGGCTCATACACCTGAAAGTGGGTGTCAAAGAGCTGGATGCAAGAATGCTCGTAAACCTGAACTATGGCACCGGCTCGATAAGCACCGGCCCCTCCGTACCGGTAAAGGATTCGGGTGTCAAGAAGGTGCTTGAGAAAAATAAGCAGTTCATTGCTCTTTTCGGGAGGGTTTTTCCTGCGGGAGGTGGCCGAAGCAATGGAAAAGAGAAGCGGGGAAGAGGATACCTTTCGGTGATAGCAAGCGGGGAAGTGGCGAGTGATGGGGGCATCAAATTCGGAGGCGAAGCGTGGGCGCCCGGTGCCAAGGCAACTTTCAACGGCCTCTACGGAGAGGATGGTTGGCGAATCGGCGGCGTTTTAGGGTGGCGGCGTGACAAGAATAACAGCCTTTACAAATATGTGTATCCTCTTACCAAGTTCAAGGGTTCCTACTCCATCGATGGGGGCGGAGGCAAAAACCTCTCCGCGAGGCTGGAAGGCTCCGGCTGCGGAGCGTGGAGGGTTGTGGTCAACAAGGGTTCGGGTTCAATGAATGTAACCGGTGCGAACCTGGTTATAGCCGGCTCTGAACTAAGGGGCTTGAGCGGTAAGCTTTCCGCAAGTTGGAGCGGCGGCGGCGGGGTGCCCCTGATCGTCAATGTAGGACTGAAGAAACTGAGCACCCATGGGACGGGCTTTTCAGATATTGTCATCGCCGGCAGGGGGACCCAGAGCAAATCAAACTGGCGCTTCAGCTTCCGTGTGCCGTCGTTGGAGGGCCGTTTCCGAGGAGAGCTGGCGGTCAGCGGCGTGAGCCCTCCCAGGGGAACGCTGTCGTCGGCAGGCCTCTCTCTCTTCGGAGGGGAACTCGCCTTTAACGCCCTGTCGGCGGAGTTAACAACCGGTTCCGGCGGAGATATTTCATGGAGAGCCAAAAGCGCGTTGGTGGAAGGAGAAAAGCTGGGTGAAATCACGGGTACGGTCAAGAGGTCGGCAAATCTTGGCGGAGTGGTTTTGAGTGCGCGTACCTCCCACTGGAAGGGAGAGGTGATTGCCTCTTTAGAATTGGGGGGGGACAGTGAGCGCGGAGACCGACTCTCTATCAGCGCGGAAGATATTTCCCCGTCGTCGCTATTGACTTTTCTGGGCAAGTGGGTGGCAATGCCATTCGTAGTGAAAGGTGGCAGCTTGGACGGGCGGGTGGTTATGCCCCTGGCAGGATTCCCGGAGGGAATGGCCTTCAAGGTAAGAGCGAACGGCGCCGACTTTATGGTAAAGGGGGAAAACAAAGGCTTTCACAACATAAACGGTTGGTTCTCCGGAAGCATGAAGGGCAAAACCTTAACATGCACTTCAAACAAACTGTCCATAGAAAAAGGAAGACTCCCGCTTAAGCTGGATTTCAGGGCTTCCCCCGCCGCTATGCGCGTGAAATTCGGGACACCGCCGGTGCTCCTTGGCGTCCTCCAGGATGCGACCTTCGATTTTCTCCCGGAGTACGTCGGCTACGGTGCGTTTCACGGAAAAGGTTCGGTAAAAGGCTCCCTGACAAGCATAGGCGGTGAGAGCGAGATAGAAGGAAAAATCGATTTGAGAAGGGCCGGCTTCACCTCGGAAGACAAGGCGCTCGTCATCAGGGCCGTGAATGGTTTCATGCCGTTCTACCTTCGGTTGGGGAAGCAACCAACCCGGACTATGCGCGACTCGGGCTCCTTTTCGACATTGAGCCTTGGAAGAGTTTCCTACAGTGTCTTCAAGATGCGGAACCTCGCCGTCAAGGCGCGCCTTAAGGGAGAGAGCATGGCCTTCCGCCTTTTAAGGGGAAGCTTGTGGAAGGGTGAAATATCCGGTGACCTGGACGTTACTCTTTCGGAAGCGGGGGTCGATTACACCGGCGGGTTTTCCTTGCGAAACCTCAGCCTCTCCAACTTTTGCAAGGAATCAGGAAGCCTGGCCGGCGCCTTGTCGGGCGACATGAACGGCACGCTGGACATAAAGAGCAGCGGCCTCGGGCTTGGACGCGTAAAGGGCCTCCTGGATATTTCATCGGATCCGAACGGCGCTGAAAAGAAGAGGATATCGAGGGCTTTTCTTGTTCGCCTGGGGGGAGCGCACGTGCGTTCTCTCTTAAGAAGCCACGTCCTGACCTACGATGAAGCAAAGCTCAAATGCGGGTTGGCCGACGGCATGTTGAGTTTTTACTCTCTCAATGTTTCCCACGAGGCAAACCCGGTCAAGGCCCTGCTTCGAAAGGACATCTCTTTTGAACTGCGAGTTCCACAAAATAACACCATCAGTATCTGGCGCCTGATCGCGCAGGTGAAAGATCTTGCCGATTTCAAAGCGGGACCCACGAAACCTGTTCCCCGTTCCCACGAATAGGAAAACCGGCTCCCAGCACACCTCCTCCAATTCCGTGAGAAGGGATACGGCGCGACATATACCCTCCCGGTAAGATTTTAGATGGCGCGATTCGCCCCCCTTGACCGGCAGGGTAGTTTGGAGTATTCTTGCTTGGCGCCTTGGGTAAGAGGCGAGGAGGCGGAATGATTACAGTTCTGTGGTTTTGCTACATCTTGGATAGTCTCTTACTGATTGCCATCATCCTCATCCAACCGGGAGAGGGCGGAGACCTTGCCTCGACTTTTGGTGGCGCATCATCCCAAACCGCATTTGGGGCGCGTGGTTCCACCAACTTCCTTCAGAAAGCTACGACGTGGCTGGCGGTTCTCTTCATGGTTTTTTCCATCGTCCTCGTAATTCTTACGAACTTGAAGCAGAAGAATATTCTTGAAAAGAACCTTCCGCAGGTCCAACCCAGCCAGCCGGTTTCCGCTCCCGTGAATCCTGTTTCCGGCCCTTCCGCAAAGACGACAGCCGGTGCGAAGGCCCCGGCAGGCACCGTGAAAAAGGCTGTTGAGCCCGCCGCCAAAGCTCCTTCACCCCTCACTCCCAAGAACAAAGTAGGCGGAAAGGCTCCCAAGGGAAACAAGTAGATGGACCCCCGTGCCGAAGTGGTGGAACTGGTAGACACGCTATCTTGAGGGGGTAGTGCCCAACCGGGCGTGGGGGTTCGAGTCCCCCCTTCGGCACCAAGCAAAGCACGGATGAGGAAGCTGCTCCCGATTCCTGCTTCTAACACCCAAAAACAATCAAGGGACGGGAAGGGCGGCCGACCGCAGACAGGCTGGACGCTGTTCCGGAGAGGCCGACACGGTCATGCGAAGCCCGCCGACCGCGCCCGAAGGGACGGGGCTGACCGCGCGCCCGGCTCAATGATGATTGACCCCTCGCCAATCTTCTGTAAGCGGTAGAACTTGAGCGCCACGT
>CAZIBS010000075.1:0-11614 GCA_964537405.1 uncultured Thermoanaerobaculia bacterium
CTACTACGCCTGCGCTCAAATCGTCTCGGCGCCTTGCATCTAAGCCTTCCCCGCCTGCCTGCCGCAGGCAGGCCGCCCTCGGTCCTCGGTTAGGCGGTGGATTATGGCTGCCGGAATCCGCCGCCTGAACCGGGATTCATGCGGCGGTACAGGGTTCATCTGCGTTGTTGCCGTCGCCGCTCGGTCCTCGGCTGGGTGGTGAATTCATATTTGTAGAACACCACCTGGCGGTATTCTTCAATAGCGCCCTTCAAGAATCTTTACTCCCCTTTTTCTTCCGGTCCTCGGCGCGTTCTTTAAGGTGTTGCAGGTAGTCTCCGGCTTGCTCCCTTCCACCCAGTCCGAAGGCAAGGGCGAGCCCGAGACCCGCGGTGGCGAGGAGGATCGTGAAGGCGCTCACTACGACGGAATGAGCGATACCCAGTTCATCGAAGGCCATGAAGAAGGCGAAGACGATAACCGCGTAGCGCAGGATTACGGCGACGACGTTCGCTTCCAGGGACCGCTCGGAGGCGAAACTCTTCCGAACCAGGTCCTCGATCACACGACCAAGATAGAAGCCCACTCCAAGTATGAGGAAGGCGATGAACAGGCTGGGAAGGAAGAGAATCAGCCTGTCTATGGCGTCGGCGACAAGGTCGAGGTGGATCAGCCGGAAGCTCTCCATGAGAAAGAAGAGAACCACTACGGCCATAACGAGGTTGCCCGCAACGATTGACAGGGTTTGCTTGGCACCGTCACCCTTCTTTTCCTTCGGCTCCAGTTTTCCTAATCCAATGCGGCCGAGAATGACGTCGAAACCCACGTCGCGGAGGATCTGTGCCGTCAGGTCTCCGAGGTAGCGGGCGATTATCAGCCCTATAACGAGGATAACGAAGGCACCGAGAATACTTGGAATGGCGGTGGAAACCCGGTTTATCATCTTCCCGAAGGCGGCGGTGACAACCGGTATCTTCAGAATCTGAAAGGCCGTCGCGAGAATGGGAACCATTACAAGGAGGAACACAACCGTTCCTATTATCTTCGCGATATTCAGTGATTTGAGGACGCTTTCAAAGCGCATGCCCTCGATAAAACGGTTGATGCCGGCCGCCTGCGCGAAGTTGCCGCTGATGCGTTCGCAGAGACGGGCGAGGAAGTAGCCCAACACCAGCACTACGAGGGCCGCCACCGCGTTTGGAACGAAGTTGAGCACCTTGGAGAGCATACTCTGGACGGGTCCAACCAGAGAACCAAGCGTCAGGGCGTCAAGGAAGGGCAAGAGGGCGAATAGAAGTATGAAGTAGAAGATGAAGTTGCCGACGGCACGGGCTACGTCGTGTTCTTCTCCGTTCTCTTCTCCTTCGCTGCCCAGGAAGGCGCTGAGGCGCTTGCTCGCCTCCAGCTTGCGCATGAGCTTTATCGCGGCGAACTTCAATACAATAGCAATGAACCACGCGCCGGCAAAGATGAGCAGGGCCTTGAGCAGCCTGGGGACCGCGTCGCTCATCGTCGCAAGGATGTTCTGAAGAACACCGGAGATCGTCTTGTCGCCCAGCAGCTCCAGGGCGAAGATTAAAAAGAGAAGAATAATCAGGTAGAAGACCACCTTCTCTATAATGGTCACCATCTGCTTTTTTGGCTTCTCCGCGCTCTCGTGGATGGCTTCAAGGTCAAGCCACTTGCTTAGCCGCCGGTCAAAGTCGGCGGTAATGAGAATCTGGCGAAGAACCTTGCTGACCAATTTTGCAAAGACCCAACCGAGGGCGAGAACACCCACGGCAAGGAAGAGCCTGGCGATCGATGTTGCACCAAGGCCTAAAAAATTGACGAGGGCTTGACTGACGGCTTCCATCTGCGTCTCCTTCCCAGGGCGTTGCTTCCAACATTGAAAAGCCACGCCAACCGGCTGTGCCTTGCCGCATGGACCATTCCAATGGGCCGGCGGGCGAAATGGACAGGCTCCATTGACTACCCGACAAGCCACGTCTATCCTACAATTCAGGAAGGAGTTTTTCAAGGGTGCTGAAATCCTCTCGTTTCGAATGTTGCCATCAAGCATCGGAAGACGTCCGGAAACCCCAGCCGGTAGAGGCGTTTCCGTGAAAAGCAAAAGGGTGCTTCAGGCGGTTTTCAGCGCGCTCTTCATCCTCTTTTTGTTGGTGCTCGTGTACCGCTTCAAACCGAAGGTGAACGTTTCTTCTCCCGCGATTCCCGCGACGTCGAAAGCCGGAGCAAAAGCGGGTTCTCTCAGCGCCTCCGGTTTCCACTTCACACGGGAAACGGCCGGAAAAACCGACTACGAAGTAAGCGCGGCCACCGTCACCGAGGCCGCCAACGGCGTCAAGAAACTCACTTCCCCGGTTCTTTTCCTGCCGGGCCAGGGACGGGTAACGGGGGAGTTGGGGAGCTTCGACTTGGCCACGAAGACCGTACGCATCTGGAAGAACGCCCGGCTGACCGGATTGAGCGGATGGAGTGTCTCCGCCTCCGCCTTCCGCCTCACGCCGGAGGGTGAGATCTCTTCGGAGGGACCGGTGCTTCTTCGCCGCGACAAGACAATGGGGTCCGCCGAACAGTTTCGTTACAACAGGATATCGCGGGTGGCGCACCTGGAAGGCGACGTCAAGTTGAAGCAGGGGAGTTCCCGCTTTGCGTGCAGGGCTATTGCCATGGATTTCAAGTCCCACTCGGGACGCATCACGGGGCCGGTCAACGTCAAGAGCGGTAAGAACACGATTATAGCGCCCGGAGGCGTGCTGCTTATCGACGAAAAGAACCGCCTGAAGGGCCTGGAACTCGGCTCCCCCGTCTCCGGAGACGGCCCGGCGGCCGCCTACGAAGCGGAAAAAACCTCGATGCTGATGAAGGCCGGCGGCGCGCTTGAAGTCATGCACCTCACCGGAAAGGTCTCCGTCCACGTCAAGGGGAAGAACCCGGCGACGCTGAAATCCGAGCGCCTCGATCTCGTTCCCACCCACTCCGGGAGGTGGAAGTGGACTTCCCCCGGGGCGCTCACCGTAAGCCGATTGAAGGAAAGGATTTCCGCAACATCCGGTGAAGGCGCTTTCGGGGGTGGCCGACCGCTTGCGGCACACCTAAACGGTCCGGTGGCGGGTGGCAATGGAGAGGGCGTTTTCAGCGGCGGCGAAGCCCTCCTCGCCGGGCGGGACTGGACCTTGAAGAGACACGCAAAGGCTACGACTTCAACAAGAACCATCCTGGCCGACAGGATTGTACTGAGGGGCGACGATTCTTCTTCGGCGTCGGGCCACGTTTCGGGCGTGGAGAAAACGAAGGGCGGGGAAGACCTTACCTTCACCTCTGATAAGGCCGCCGCCTCGAAGAAGGGATACCCGGCGCGACTCAATGGCGCCGTTGAGGCCGAAAGGGGGCAAATGACCTTGTCAGCTCCATCGTTACTGATTTCCGGCCCGAACACGATGGTGGCCAAGAGGGGTGGAAGGCTCCGTTTTAAAGATAAGGACGGAACTATCGAGAGCGTGCGCGGAAACGTTCTTGCCTACGACGGGGCAAAACACGTCGCCACGGCTACCGGAGACGCCAGAGGCGAGGGCCGCGGCCACTGGATTACGGCACACTTTCTCAGGGCGATCCTTGACAACCGGAATAGGCCTACCGCCTACGAGGCTGAAGGAAGCTGCCGCTTTAACGGTTCACGGTACTCGGGCCTGGCGGAACGCCTCTACTACAACCCATGGAAAAGGGAGGGCCGCGCCGAGAGCAACGACGGATACGCCGTGGTTACCAGGAAGAAGCCCTTCATGCGCGTAACCGGAAGAATCATCGTCTTCGGCAAGAATAAGCTGGCAGTTTACCATCCGGGGAGCGGGGAGGAGCGTGGACGGATAGAGGGCGCGCCGGGCCATGGCAAGAGTGGCAACTCCAGGGAGAAGAAAACCGATGGACACTGAACAAAACGAACTTGTTACCAGGAATCTCACCAAGGTCTACGGCAAAAGGACCGTGGTTCGCGGGATCAATCTGAACTTCAGGTCGGGAAGCGTGGTGGGACTGCTTGGACCCAACGGGGCCGGCAAAACCACGACTTTTCACATGGTTGTGGGCCTTGTGGCACCGAACTCCGGGGACATTCTCCTCAACGGCTCGGTCATAACCCAAATGCCCATGTACCAGCGCGCGAAGGCGGGAATAGCCTACCTTCCCCAGGAGGCATCAATCTTCCGGAAACTCACGGTGGAAGAGAACCTCATGGCCATCCTGGAGTTCACTTCCCTGACGGCCGTGCAGCGTGCGAAGAGGGTGGAACAGGCCATGGATGAACTGGGCGTAGCCAAACTGGCCCGATCTCCCGCTTACTCGCTCTCCGGCGGTGAACGCAGGAGGGTCGAAATAGCAAGGGCGCTGGTTATCTCTCCGCGCTTCTTCCTCCTGGACGAGCCCTTCGCCGGTATCGATCCGATCGCCGTAGGGGACATTCAATCCATCATTCTCCACCTGAAGAAGCGGGGAATAGGGGTGGTGGTTTCGGACCACAACGTACGGGAAACGTTGAAAATAACCGATGAGGCTTATATAATCAGCAATGGAACCATCTTCCGTCAGGGTTCCCCGGAGGAGTTGACCGGCGATGCGGAGGTGCGGCGCGTTTACCTTGGAGAGAAGTTCTTTCTGGACTGACAAATGAGCCTGCAACAGAAGCTTAACCTTAACCTCAAGCTCCAGCAGAAGATGGTCTTGACGCCGATGCTGCAGCAGGCGATTCGGCTTCTGCAGCTTACGCGCATGGACCTTCTTTCCGAAGTGTCCATTGAACTCGAAGGCAACCCGGTTCTCGAGGATGCCGACACCATCGAAGCACCGGCCGAGGTTCCCGGGAAGGAGAGCCCGGCGGAAGCCGCCGCGGAGGCCGACCCGCTGGAGGAGTTCAAAGATAAGATTGATGTCGAATCCTACTTCCAGGATTACGTTGAAACCAACATGAAGTACAGGGGCATCCGGCGTGAAGCCCCGCAGGACGCCCCCAATTCCGAGCGCTACATCTCCGCCCCCGAGAGCCTTGGCGAACACCTCGCGTGGCAGGTAAACCTAGGCAGGATGGACGAAGAGGAACGGGAGATCGCCCGCATAATCATCGGAAACCTTCGTGAAGACGGCTACCTTGCCGTAAGCGTGGAAGAGGTTGCCGCAACCACGAACCTGGATGTCGAGACGGTGGAACGCGTTCTTGCCGGGATACAGTTGATGGATCCGACCGGCGTGGCGGCCAGGAGTCTGAAAGAGTGTCTACGGGTACAGTTGTCGGCGTTGGGAGGAGAACCTAATCCCGTTGCGCTCGACGTCGTTGAACACTACCTTGAGATACTGGAGTGGGAAAACCCGGCCGGAATGGCGGCAAAGATGAGCCAGCCCATTGACCGGGTTGAAGAGGCGCTGGAGCTGATAAGGCGCCTGAACCCGAAGCCGGGGCTCAGTTTCAGTACTACGGCAAACCCGGCCGTGGTTCCGGACGTTTTAGTGATAAGAGACGGCGATGATTACCGCGTCGTTGTTAACGACGATGGGATGCCTAAACTCAGGATAAGCAATCGTTACCGAGCCATGGTTGTTGATCCCGCCACCGGGGAAGCCAGCAAGGAAACCATGGACTACCTTCGCGAGAGACTCCAGTCGGCCCTGTGGTTTCTCAAGAGTATAGAGGAAAGGCAACGAACCATCTACAAGGTTGCAAGAGAGCTGGTATCCTTCCAGCGGGACTTCCTCGACAAGGGGCCTTCCAAGATGCGGCCGCTGATCCTGCGCGACGTGGCCGAGCGCATCGGCGTCCACGAATCCACGGTCAGCCGTGTCGTATCGAACAAGTACGTGGAAACGCCGCGTGGCATCTTTCCGATGAAGTATTTTTTCAACACCGGGATAAACACGATAAATGGTCCAAGCGTTTCCTCCATGCACGTTAAGAACAGGATTAGGGAGGCCGTCGGCGCGGAGGTTCCGGAGAATCCCCTGAGCGACCGGCAACTCACCAACCTTTTAAGGCGAGAGGGCGTGCTGCTGGCACGCAGAACCGTTGCCAAATACCGTGAAGAGCTGCACATTCCATCCTCCGCGCGGAGGAAAAAACCCCGGACCTCATAAGGAGGTAACGATGATAGTGGAATTTTCAGGAAAGAACCTGGCCCTCACAACAGCGCTAAAAACCAAAGCGGAGAAGCAAATCGCAAAGCTGGAGCGCTTCACCGGACCCATCATCTCAGCCCACGCATCCTTCGAGATAGAGAGGCACATGCACAGGGTCGATCTCGTGATCCGCTGTGCGCGCGAGCGCACCTATAAAGCAACGAGCCGTTCCGAGGACATGTACGCCGCCATAGGCAACGCCTCCGACGCAATACAACAACAGGCGCAGAAGCAGAAGACGAAGCGCCTCGCCGTTCGCTCCAAGGGCAAGCCGACCGCCGGGACGTCCTCCTCCGATGAAAAAGGAGAGGATGACGAAGAACATAAGAGACGTACGGGGAGCCGCGTTAAGAGAAGAAGCAACCTTTTTCATCCAAAACCGTTGAAGCTCTCGGACGCGGTCCTCCTGATGCAGAATGGAGATGTTCCGGTCGTGGTCTACAGGGACCAGGACACCGAACGCATATCCGTGCTCTTCAAGGATAAAGACGAGAGCTTGTGTTTGGTGAGCCCCCCGGCTAAAACATGAGAGTTCTCAGAGGAAGCGAAACCCACCCGGTTATTCGCGCTGAACAGCTCCTTGATATGTTTCCCGAGTTGGATCTCAAGGTGCTCGCCGGGCGCAAAGGAATGGGACGCAAGATTTCGAGTCCGCGCATTCAGAAACCCGGATTGGCGCTTGCCGGGGTTCACGAGATGATTCGCTCCGAACGCATCCAGATTTTCGGCAACACGGAGATTTCCTATCTCAACAACCGGAGCGATCCCGCCACCAGGATAAAAATGCTTCGTCCCTTCGCTGAGCACGAGGCAAGTTGTTTCCTGGTAACCAAGGGGTTGGCGCCTCCCGGGGAATTACTCTCTCTCGGGGATGAAACGGGGACACCGGTCTTGCAAACCTTTGAGGCGTCTTCCCGGGTTATCTCCCTCGTTACCGAGGGCCTTACGGCCGCGCTGGCCCCGAGTCTCAGGGTTCACGGCGTCTTTGTCGACGTCTACGGCATCGGTTTGCTGATCATCGGAGAGGGCTCCATCGGCAAATCCGAAAGCGCCCTCGGCCTTGTTGTAAGGGGACACAGCCTCGTAAGCGACGACGTGGTGGAGATTCGCAGGGTCGGCAGCGTACTCTCCGGAGCAGCCCCCGAACTCCTTCGCTACCACATGGAGTTCAGGGGTCTCGGTATAGTTAATGTAAGGGAACTTTACGGCATAGTGGCCACCCGTGACAAGAAGGACGTTGACCTGGTGGTTGAGCTGACGGCGTGGAGAGCGGACGGCGGTTACGACCGTCTCGGGCTGGACGAGCAGACCATGTCTGTTCTCGGCCTACCGCTGCCCCACATTCTGATGCCGGTAGCCCCCGGAAGAAATATCGCCATACTACTGGAGGTTGCGGCAAGAAACCTGCTGCTCAAGCGGAAGGGAGTCCACTCGGCTCGGGACTTCGCACGCCGCGTAAGGGAATCCATGGAGCCGGAGCAATAACGATGATGGACCATAGACTCCTCTGCATCGTCACGGGGATGTCCGGCGCGGGCAAGACCCAGGTGATAAGAACCCTCGAAGACCTTGGGTTCTACTGCGTGGACAACCTGCCCCTGGACCTCCTTCCCAAGTTTCTGGAGCTGGTGGAAGGCGCCGGTGGTGAATTGGGACCAAAACTGGCGCTCTGCCTGGATCTTAGGGAAGAGCGCCTTGAGGAGCGCTTTTCTGCTATCCACGATAGGTTGAAAGAATCTCCCCTTGAGGTAAGGATATTTTTCGTGGATGCCCGGAACGACGTTCTCCTCCGACGCTTTTCCGAAACCCGCCGTCCCCATCCCCTGTCGCCCAAGGGTCGCGTTGCCGACGGAGTCAAGCTCGAACGTAAGCGTCTGGCGTCCATAAGGGACGCCGCCGACCTGATCCTGGACTCTTCCGATCTGACGATCCACCAACTCAAGAGCAAGGTGGAGGCTGAACTCAGCGTCATCGACGTTCCCAGGAAACTGACGGTCAACGTCGTCTCCTTCGGTTTCTCCTTCGGTCTCCCTCCCGAGGCCTCTATCGTCTTCGACGTGCGCTTTTTACCAAATCCACACTTCATACCGGAACTGCGGCCGCTTACCGGGGAGAACGAAGAGGTTTTCAACTTTGTGTGCAATTCCACCGAGGGCAAAGAACTAATATCCCGTCTGCGTTCTTTTCTGCAATACCTGTTGCCGCTCTACGTGAGAGAGGGAAAATCCTACCTGACCATCGCCATCGGTTGTACCGGCGGCCACCATCGCTCCGTGGCCGTGGCCAGGCGTCTGCACGATGTTCTGAAGAGGGATGGAAAGCTGTCAACGAACATTTTTCACCGGGATATTGAGAGATAACGATGCTTGGAATACTCGTAATCAGCCACGGAAACCTGGCAAAAGAACTCGTTGACGCGGCCTTTCACGTACTTGGAGAGGAAGCTCCCGCGGTTCAGCCGGTGTGCATAGAGTGGAACCTCGACGCAGCAAAGGCCAAAGAGCTTATCACCAAGGCCATCCGCGCCATGAAGAAGGACAACGACGTAGTACTGGTCCTGACGGATCTCTTTGGAGGAACTCCCACCAACCTTGCCATGACCTTCTACGAGGCCGGCAAGGTGGAGATTCTCACCGGCGTGAACCTTCCTCTTCTCATAAAGGCCGTTATGGCGCGCTCGGAAGAAACGGCTATGGGAGACCTCATGGCCTCTTTGGAGGAAAAGGGCCGTAAGGCGATAGTTTCCGTCAGCGAGATTCTCAACGGCGTCGCGGGGGACGACAAATGATACGCCGCGAACTCGTAATCTCCAACCGGCTGGGACTCCATGCGAGAGCCGCTGTTAAGCTAGTCCAGGCCGCCAACGATCACGAGTCCCACATAATACTCTCCACCAACCGGATGTGCGCCGACGCCAAGTCAATCCTTGGCGTCCTGACCCTCGCGGCCGGCAAGAATACGCCCATTGTAATAGAAGCCGAAGGCGTTGACGAAGGTAGTGCCGTCGCTGCTATAGAAGCCCTCATAGAGGGCAAGTTCGGTGAGGACTGATGCGCCTTACGGGCATCCCGGTTTCGCCGGGCATAGCCGTCGGCCGCTCAAGACTGGTCTCCGTGGAAGAGGATCCGGTCTCGCGGATCGCCATTCCGGAAGACGCCGTAGACGTGGAAATCGCTCGTTTAAAAACGGCCATCGACGCTACGATCAATGAGATCAGACTTCAGAAGGAATTGGTGAAGAGTTCCCTGGACGAAAAGGTTCTTGGCATATTCGACGCCTACGTCTGCATTCTTGAGGATCCATCATTCCTGAACAGCGCCGCCCGGCGCATCCTCAAGGAGAGGGTCAACGCCGAGTTCGCCCTGCATGGCGCCGTACAGAACCTGGTACGAAATCTCCTCAACACGAAAGACCCTTACTTCCAGGAGCGAACAGCGGACTTTGAAGCGATCCGCCGAAGGGTCCGTCTCCACCTGGCCGGTGTTCTACCGGAGGAGTTCAGCCCCGGGGGAGAAGAACTCATCATCCTGGCCGAGACCCTATCCCCCTCCGAAACCAGCGCCTTCGGCAGCGCTCCGGTTGTAGCTTTCGCCACCGAGCAGGGAACCAGGACATCGCACACCGCCATCATCGCCCGTTCTCTCGAGATCCCGGCCGTTGTCGGCGTCAACGGCCTTGTTAACAACGCGGCGGCAAGCCGTATGGTGATTGTTGACGGCCTGGAAGGCGTGGTTATCATCGATCCGGATAAGGAGGAAATGGAAGATTACCGGGAACGCGCCGATGCCTATCGACGTCGGCGCGAAGGCATGCTTTCAAGTGCGCTCCCGGAGGCGAGAACCGTAGACGGTCATCGCATCCTCGTATCATCCAACATCGACCTGCCGGAAGAGCTGGACAGCGCCATCGCCGCCGGGGCTAACGGGTGCGGCCTTTACCGCAGTGAATTCCTCTACATAGGCATGGCTCCCAACTTTCCCACCGAGGAAGACCACCAAACGGCCTACAGCAGGATAGCGCGGACCTTTTACCCCCTCAGGGTGGTAATCAGGACCTTCGACCTTGGAGGAGAAAAGTACTTCCACACCGTTTTGAAGCAGAGAGAACGCAATCCGGCACTGGGTATTCGAGCCATCAGGTATTCCCTGCAGCACCGCGACCTCTTTAAGATACAGTTGAGGGGAATACTCAGGGCCTCCGAGCAGAAAAATATCGCGTTGATGTTTCCCCTGATTACCAATGTTGCCGAGGTGCTGTCCGCAAAGGCCCTGCTCGAAGAGTGCAAGTCCGAACTCCGCGCCGAAGGGCGACCTTTCGACGAGAAGATTCCGGTGGGAATCATGGTTGAAGTCCCCTCCTGCGCCCTCACGGCGGATGCTTTTGCTCCCCACGTCGACTTCTTCAGCATTGGTACAAACGACCTGATCCAGTATCTTCTCGCCATCGACCGCAACAACGGCGCCGTTGCCCACCTCTATAATCCCTTTCACCCGGCCGTCCTCAAGTGCATCGCCTCCGTTTGCGAGGCTGCGTCGTCAGCCGGAAAACCGGTTGCCGTCTGCGGAGAGGCCGCCTCTGACCCGGCCATGCTCCCCATCCTCATCGGCATGGGAGTGGTGCAGCTCTCCATGCCGGCCACCGCCATTCCAGCGCAGAAGGAATGTATCCGCCACCTCTCCAGGCGCGCCTGCCGCAAGCTCGTAAAGAAGGCTTCCAAAGCCATGACCGGCCCCGAGGTCGTCGCCATCGTCCATGACTTTCTCGAAGAACCGGAGAGCTAAGCCGCATCATCCATATCCCGCTGCTATAATGACACTATTCGATGGGAGGTAAAAAGACATGACCGACCGGGAGGAAGCGTGGGAGTTGCTTTCGGAGTGGACGAAGTCCGAAGCGCTAAGGCGTCACGCGCTGGGAGTAGAAACGGCGATGCGCGCCCTTGCCGCAAAGTACGGTGGAAACCGCGAAGAGTGGGGAATAACCGGCCTTCTCCACGATTTCGACTACGAACGCTTTCCCGAGGCGCCCGATCACCCGATGAAGGGCGCCGAAGTGTTGCGCGGAAGGGAGTACCCCGAAGAGATGGTTCAAGCCGTACTCGGCCACGCCTCCTACACCGGTGTAAAGAGAGAAAGTACGATGGCGAAGGCCCTCTTTGCCTGTGACGAACTGACGGGCTTTCTCTTTGCCTGTGCCTACGTTCAACCCGACCGGAAGATTGCGAGCGTGAAAATCTCCAGTGCCCTGAAGAAGCTCAAGAGCAAGTCTTTTGCGAGGGGCGTCGACCGGGACGACATTCGTACCGGGGCCGAAGAACTCGGCGTGGAACTTCCCGAACACATAGCCTTCGTCAGAGACGCTCTGGCCGCCGACGCGGAACGCCTGGGATTCTGACTATTTATTACCGGGGACGTTAGGCGGTTTACGCCTTGCGGAGGCTTTCTTTAGAGTAAGGATGGGTTGGCAGCGAGGC
>CAZIBS010000076.1:0-11464 GCA_964537405.1 uncultured Thermoanaerobaculia bacterium
TGGGTTGTTGGGTCCTTCCCAAATGACATTACCCATACTAAATAGCGAGGTGCCACTTATCTCTCCTCATTTTTCTTCTTCGGGCCGGGCTTTGATGGCTGAAGCGGTCCCCTATCCATCAATCCGGCATTTTTCATCCTCTTCCTCCGTTCTTCATGACACCATGATACCCCCGCTTCCCCTTCGTGAAAAAGGATAGCCGCTCTTTTTCCCCTCGCAAACCCATCTTCTGGCATTCCGGTCCGACACTCCGCGAAATGTTCGCCGCCTCTCCACCCTATTCCTGCTCATTTCGGGGGGTCCGACGGGCGCGTGACAAAGACACGGGACCTCCATTACCCCGCTTTCAAACCGACTTTTTGGCCGAATAAAGTGTCAAGCCGAAACCGGTGGCGGCACTGGAGCCCCGTATCGATTCTTTACCCGAACTCCTCGTCACCGGTTGAGTCGCTGATCTCACAGTCACGGCATAGTGGGATTTCGTCCATCATTCCCTCGGCGTAAAGACGCCTCAGGGCGAGGGCTTTACCCGAGTTCCAAATCTCCTTGATGGAAGAGTTTTCGACGTTGCCGAGGACGACCTTTCTCGTGTAGTCGGTGCAACAGAGTACCATGTCTCCGTTAAACATGACGTAGCCTTGCTTGAAAAGGCGGGTGCAGTTAGCGAAGCGTTTCATTTCTCGTTGCTTCGGGGCGAATTTCGAAGCCGCCTGCACGTTTCCGCCACGATTTTCCAGCGGCGTCCACTTGCTTTCGATGCCCTTCTTCTTCCAGAAAGCCACGGCCTGCGCGGGATCTGTCTTGCTGGTGGACACCATTGTCGCCACTATCCTGAAGCGCTCCCGCCCCCCGGCGGCGTGCCACTTCTCTATAAGTTCCAGGATGTTATCCATGGTTTTCTCGAAAACCATTGAGCCGCGCATGGTTGCTTCGTAGCCTTCTTTCTCCACTCCCTGGAAGGAGATATATAGTGCGTGAAGAGCGTCCGCAGCGATGAGTTCATCTATCGTTGTTGGGGTAAGGCGCGAACCGTTCGTGGTCACTACCAGCCTCGCGCGGGGGATCTTTTTCTTGATGTAGACGAGCTTTTCGATGATTGCCGGATCAAGAAAGGGTTCGTTCATCAGGTATGGAGAGATTCGCCTGACGCCGTGTTCGGCGATTTCGTCGATGATCTTCTCGAAGAGTTCCCGCTTCATTGCGCCCCTGGGTTGGGAATCAACGGTTGTTGAGTAGGGGCAGAAGACGCAGGCGGCGTTACATCCGGTTTGGGTTTGTATCTGTAGCGTTCGGGGGAAACCGGGCGACCGGCGCCGCGACGTCGTTTTCCACAACCTCTGCAGGAATGAGTCTTCCCGGGATGGAACGTAGTAACGCGTCTTCAAGGTCTTCATCGCGGTCATTTCGGCTTTGCCGCGCCCTTCATTTCGCTGAGGATGGCGCCACAGGCGGCCGCGGGGTCTTCGGCCAGGGTTATGGGGCGTCCGACCACCATGAAGTCGGCCCCGGCGCGTATGGCGAGGGAAGGGGTAGCTACGCGTTTCTGGTCGCCGGCCGCCGAACCCCTGGGACGAATGCCCGGGCATACGGTAAGGAAATCCCTTCCCATTGCAGCCTTTGCAGCCTCCACCTCGTGGACGGAGCATACCATGCCGTCGAGACCGGCATCAAAGCCCAGGCGAGCCATCCTGAGGGCGGCATCCTTCGTACTCCCGCCGATGCCGACGGCCCGCATGTCCTCTTCCTCCAGGCTCGTAAGGAGGGTAACGCCAACTACGAGAGGACGGGGATTGCCGAGTCTTGTCGCTTCCGCTTCCGATTCCCTCCGGGCTGCCTCGCACATGGCGCGCCCTCCGGAACAATGAATGTTGAAGAGGTCGGCGCCCGTTCGCGCCAGGACTCGGGAAGCGCCGCCGACGGTGTTTGGAATGTCGTGGAACTTCACGTCGGCAAACACCTTGAAGCCGGCCTCTTTGACTCGCCCTATAACATCGAAGCCGAAGGCGGAGAGGGCTTCGAGACCCAGCTTTATCCAAACCGGCCGGCCCGCCAGGGCCGAGAGCAGGTTGTCGAGTTTCTTTTCCTCGCTGACATCGGCTGCAACGATCAGCTCAGCCATTGTTCCCCCCCGTAAACTCCGAATCCCGCTTGACCGTTCCGACGAGGGCCTTGATGGATGCAAAACCGTGGCGTTCGCAGTAATCCTTCAGCCCGTCGATGATTTTATAGGGTATCCGTGGATCTGTGAAGAGGGCGGTGCCCACCTGGACGGCACTGGCTCCGGCCAGGAGGAATTCGAGGGCATCGGCCGCGGTGGCGATCCCGCCGACTCCAACGACAGGGATGGACACCTTTCGGGAAACCTGGTAGACGATCCTGACGGCGATGGGTTTCAGCGCTGGACCGGAAAGGCCGCCGATCCGGTTTGAAAGTCTGAAGATTCTCTCTTCAACGTCTATGGCCATCGCGGGCATCGTGTTGGTGCAGGTTAACGCGTCGGCACCGGCCTCCTCGGCGGCCTCGGCAAGAATGGAGACGTCGGCGGCGTTCGGGCTGAGTTTGACCCAAAGGGGCTTCCCGGTGGCCCGGCGGCAGGCGCTGACGACGGTGAACAAGGAAGATGGGTCAACGCCGAAGTGGATGCCTCCCTCTTTGATGTTGGGACAGGAGACGTTCATCTCCAGTGCGGAGAGCAACGCTTCCTTATCAAGGATTGAGGCGACCTCAACATACTCATCGACGGTGCGACCGTAGAAGTTTGCGATGAAGCTGGTGTCGTAATCCTTCAGGAGAGGGGCCTTTTCTTCAATGAAATTTTTAGCTCCAATATTTTCGAGCCCGACGGCGTTGAGCATTCCTCCCTTCGTTTCCCAGATTCGGGGCGGTGGATTGCCCATGCTTCCAGTTGCTGAGAGGCCCTTCAGACAGACGCCGCCGACGCGGTTCAAGTCCAGGTAGGGCTCCATATCGAGGCCGTAACCACAGCAACCGGAGGCAAGAAGAACCGGATTTTTAAGGCTGACTTTTCCTACGCGGACCGACAGGTCTACTCCCATACCACCGCCTCGCCGTCGAAGACCGGTCCTTCTTTGCAGACACGTTCGTAGGCGCGCTTGTTGTTCCTCTCTACCGCCACGACGCACCCCAGGCAGACGCCGTAGCCGCATCCCATCCTTGCCTCCAGGCTGACGTAGAGCGGCGCCCTTCCTCGGCAGAGCCGGGAAACCGCCTTGAGCATGGGGGCTGGACCGCAGGCGCAAACGGCTTGCGGCTCCTCTTCAGCCAGCAATTTTTCCAAAGGCGCGGTAACGAGACCGCGTTCACCGTGGGAGCCGTCCTCGGTCGTCGTAGCGGGGGAAACGCCGACGGCTTCAAGTTTCTTGAGCAACAGGAGATCCCCGGCGCTCCGGGCGCCCTGGAGGAAGCGGAGGGGGATCCCGGTGCTTCGAAGCTTTTCCGCCAGGTATACAAGCGGCACCACGCCGACTCCTCCGCCAACCAGAACTATTGGTCCCGGCGCCTTGAAATCGGTGGGAAAGGGACGGCCAAGGGGTCCGAGTCCAAAGACGTGCTCTCCGGCGTCCATTTCGTATAGGCGGCGTGTCCCCTCTCCGACCACCTTCAGAAGAAAGGCGGCGGTCCGACTTTTCGAGTCTTCTCCGAGGATGGAAAGGGGCCTCGCAAGGAGCGGGTCGGCGCCCCAATCGCCGCGCAGCATATAGAACTGTCCCGGAGCCGACGCTTCGAACTTTCCGGAGATCGTGAGCGTCGCGTAGGGTCCGCGACGCTCATTCTTCGCCACAACGTATCGTCTCAGTGCCACTCGCCCTCCAAGATACAGTATAGCCCTTTGGGGACCGCTTTTGTTCCGGCCGAACGCCACGACGAGTTCTGGGGTATCCTTGATAATGGGCCGGAGGTCGCCATCGGAGGACTTTCGGCGTCCCTGGAGGAGAATTGAATGAAGGTACGCGTACGCTTCGCCCCCTCTCCAACCGGATACCTCCACGTCGGCGGTGCCCGCACGGCGCTCATCAACTGGCTCTTCGCCAGGAAACACGGCGGAACCTTCATCCTGCGGATTGAGGACACCGACGCCGCGCGCTCAACGCCCGAGATGATCGGGGTCATCCTCGACGGCCTCTCCTGGCTTGGAATAGACTGGGACGAAGGCCCTTTCTTTCAATCCGAAAGACTGGAACTCCACCGGTCAAATGGTGGTAGGCTCCTGGAATCGGGCAACGCCTACCGCTGTTTCTGCACTAGAGAGGAAGTCGAAACACGCCGCGCAGCCGGTGCGAATCCAGCCGGGTGGAAGTACGACGGCCGCTGTCGTCTTATCTCCAAAGCGGATTCCGATGCAAGAGCCGCCGCCGGAGAACCATTCGTCGTCCGCTGCGCCGTACCGGAGGGAAGGCTTGAATGGAACGACATCGTGAAGGGCCGTATCGCCTTTGAAGCCGCCGAGATCGAGGACTTTGTTATTCTGCGTTCAGACGCTTCGCCGACCTACCACCTCTCCGTCGTGTCCGACGACTCCTCTATGGGCGTTACCCACGTCATCAGGGGCGAGGACCATATCAGCAATACGCCGAAACAGATTGCCCTCTACCACGGCCTGAACATAAAGCCACCGGTTTTCGGCCACTTGCCTCTCATCCTCGGACCCGACCGGAAGAAGCTCTCCAAGCGCCGCGGCGTTGCTTCGGTTACGGCCTATCGCGACGAGGGAATCTTACCGCTGGCTCTATTCAACTACCTCGCCGGTCTCGGCGCGAACCTCGGCGAGGCCCCGCATCTTTCCGTCACCCAGATTCTTGGCCGTTTTAGTCTGGACGCCCTAAAGAGGTCCGCCTCCGTATTTGACGCCGGGCAACTCTCGTTCGTCAACGCAAAGGTGATCGGAGACACCCCGCCCTGCGAACTTGCAGCCTGGTTGAAGCCCTTTCTTCGCGAGGTGACAGCGATGGGCGAGCCGGAAGTTCCCGAAGCGGCGGTGGAGGTGATGAAGACGCGCGCCCACAACCTCAAAGAACTCGCGGTTTGGCTTCTACCCTTCCTAACGGAGGAGTTTCCCTACGATCCAAAGGCAACGGCCAAGGTGCTCAAAAAAGCCGAGACCTTTCCGGCTCTTGAAGCACTTCTACCCAAGCTTGCGGAGCTGGGGGATGATGGCTGGACCCCCGGGAAGCTGGAAGCGGTTATTCGTGGCCACGCCGTGGCCTCCGGCGTGAAGGCCGGAGTGCTTATCCACCCATGCCGCCTTTTTCTCCTGGGCCGCGGCGAGAGCCCCGGCATCTTCGATGTTCTGTGGGCCATGGGAAGAGAAGGCTCCCTGATACGATTGAGGCGCGGTCTGAAGAAGATGGAGGAGGAAGCCGCGAAGGCGTCCACGCTTTGCTCGCCGGAATGACGTTTGGGGCTGGTTTTGCAGGAACGATGGACGGGAGGGCAGGGACACCCTCCCCTACGCGCGGAAATGTTTGGGTCGGCCGTAACAAGGATTCGGCCGATCAACGATCGGCCTCCGGAGCTGCAAGCGCTCATCAAGTCCGCCGGGGTAATCCTTCCCACCCACATCAGGAACCCAGGCGTGGCGGTGTCCACTGGGAGGAAACTTGGTCATGGGGGTCACTCCTTAATTTCCAACGCATTACGAACCCTGTACCATCCGTTCTTACCTGGAAGATCCGCTAAGAAGTGGCGAACCACTGGGCTTTGGCCGATTGTGTAAGATTTCGGGGTGTGGAAACGGAAGAGAGTAGAGGACAAATAAAATCCGGAATGGAGACTATTCGGCCCTCAGTGATTCGATCGGGTCGAGGGCGGCGGCCTTGCGGGCGGGGAGCCAACCGCTTGCGAGGCCGACGACGAAGCTCATAAGAAGAGCGGCCACGGCGGCTTCGGGTGGGGTGCTCATGGGAAGTCCGGGGACGGTCCACGTAAGCAATGTCCCCAACCCGTAACCGGCGGCGAGGCCGGCCAAACCACCCAGAGAGGCAAGGAACCCCGCCTCGGCGAGGAAGAGGTGTTCGACGCCTTTCTTCGTCAGTCCGAGGGCTCGAAGGAGGCCTATTTCGCCGGTGCGCTCGTTTACGGAAATCCACATTATTGTTAGGATGCCTATGGCGCCTACAAAGAGGGAGATTCCGGCGATCGCACTCACGGCCATGGTAACAACGTTGATTATGCGGCCGAAGGTCTTGAGCATCTGCGCCTGGGTGGTTACGGTGAAGTCCACGTTGCCGCCGTGGCGAGCTTTCAGAACGCTTGTTACGGCTTTTGCCGTACTTGAAACGGCTTCCTGGCTCGGGGCGAGTACGTCTATCTCGTTCAGTTCCGTTACGTTAAAGAGGGCCATACCGCTGGCCACGGGGATGTAGGCCGAATCATCGAGGTCAAAGCCCATGAACTCTCCCTTGGGTTCCATGACTCCAACCACGATGAAGCCTCGTCCTCCGATGCGGATGCGACGCCCCAGGGGGGATTTTTCCCCCATTATTTCCCGCGCCAGTTTGGGGCCCAGGACGGCGTAGGCGCCCTGGCGGTTGGGACCGGCATCTGGAAGAAAGCTGCCTTGAGAGACGGGGAACTTCCATACGGCCGAAGCCTGGTGGCCAACGCCGTAGACATAGACGTTGCGTCCGCGTTGTCCGGCGGAGACGCGCGCTTCGCCGAAGACCAGTGGAATTACGCCGTTGACGCCCGGCGCTTTCTTGAGGGCTACCGCGTCGGCGATGGTAAGCTGGCGGGTTGTTCCTCCAAAGACGCCCGGTATGCCGAATGTCTTTATCTTTCCGGGATTTATGGCGATCAGGCTCGTGCCGAACTGCGTGAACTGGGAGACGATGTACTCCTTCACCCCCTGGCCTAGCGAAGTAAGCAGGACAACCGCCGCTACGCCGATGGCGATGCCAAGGACCGAAAGGGTCGAGCGGAGACGCTGACCGTAGAGGGCGTCGGCTACAAACCTTACCGTGTCAATGGTCTTCATTTCAACGGCTCGATAGGGCGGCGACGGGATCGAGACGCGTGGCCCTGTAGGCGGGCCAGAGTCCGAAGACAACGCCTATGAAGAGCGACATGGCCAGGGACGCGACGATGGCCCACACCGGCGGTTGGACCGGGAAATCGGGATATATCCGGCTAAAGATCCGGGCCGTGGCTATTCCCGCCGCAACTCCCGCGGCGCCGCCCGCCATGGTGAGAAGGAAGGCGTCCGCCAGGAAGGCGGAGAGCACCTGCCGGTTGGTGGCGCCAAGAGCTTTAAGCAGGCCGATCTCGGTCCTCCTCTCGGAGACCGATACTAGCATGAGGTTCATTATACCCACGCCCGCCACGGCGAGGGAGATGCCGGCTATTCCGGCCAGAACGAGCGTAAGGGCGTGGAGAATCCTGGAGAACGCGGCGAGCACGGCGCCTTGAGTTATTACGGTGACATCCTCGGCTCTGTGTCTCGCCTTCAGGAGGGCAAGCACGTCTGCCTTGGCCGCCTTAATCTCCCGGTGGGAGCGAACCTCGCAGAGTATGCGGAAGAGTGTATGGCGGTTGAAGGCTTGCATAACTGAACGAACGGGGACGATGACCACGTCGTCCATGTCGAAGCCGAGGGAGCGGCCCTTCGGCATTAGTACGCCCACCACCCTGAAGCGCCAGTTCCCCATCTTGACGACGTTTCCCAGGGGATTCTTTCCCCTGAAGAGTTCGCGGGCCACTTTCGCCCCGAGCACGATCTCGTTTCCGCTCTCGTTTGGGTCTCTTGCGGGGAGAAAGTCGCCGGAGCCCAGCTTGAGCTTTCGCACCTCCATCATTTGGCGGGTGGTTCCAAGGATCGGCACGTTCCTGTTTCGTTCGCCGAAGCGCACGGAATCAGTGGCGACGGCGATGGGCGCGGCGCTCTTTATGCGAGGCAGCCTTGAGACGATGGCGCTGTAGTCGGCCAGCGTCAGGTCGTGGGTAACGCCGCCGTAGGGGACAACGCCGGTTGTTTCAACCTTCCCGGGCAGTACTATGAGCAGGTTCGATCCGAGGGAGGAGAACTCGCTCGTTACGTACGTGCGCGCGCCCTCGCCCAGGGCCGTAAGGGCTATTACGGCGGCTATGCCGACGCCTACGCCGGAGATGGAGAGAATGGTTCGTAACCGGTGGCCGTAGAGGGCGCCCCACGAAAAGCGGAGAAGGTCAACGGGCTTCATGGCTTTATAGCGCCCTGGGAAAAAGAGTCCCCGGACTCGGAGACGAGTTCTCCGTCCGACATGCGAACGGAACGCCGGCCGCGAGCGGCGATAGCCGGATCGTGCGTGACGACTACCAGCGTCAACCCGTCGGCATTCAAACTCTCTAAGCGTTCCATCACTTCGGCGGCGGAACGGGTGTCGAGGTTGCCGGTCGGCTCGTCGGCAAGCAATACCGAAGGATTCATGACCATGGCCCGGGCTATCGCCACCCGCTGTCTTTCACCCCCGGAGAGTTGCTCCGGACGATGGGCGCTCCGGTTTTTCAGTCCCACGGAAGCCAGGGCTTCGAGGGCCTTCAGCCTTCTCTCTCCAGAGGGAACGCCGGCCAGCATCATGGGGAGCGCGACGTTGCCGGAAGCAGTCAGCCTTGGAAGGAGGTGGAAAAACTGGAAGACGAAACCGATCCGGTCTCGCCTGAATGTTGACCGCTCGTCTTCGCTGAGTGCACCGGTGTCCCTGCCTTCAAAGAGGTAGCGGCCGCTGCTCGGCCTGTCAAGAAATCCCAGTATGTGCATGAGGGTGGATTTGCCGGAACCGGAAGGTCCTACTATCGAAAGGTGCTCGCCCTTCCGGACTTGGAGGGTTACGTTTTTGAGCGCCCCGACCTCCGAGTCGCCGACCTTGTACGTCCGGTAAACCTGCTCAAGTTTGATCACGGCGTTTCGATCTGCGGCGATACCCTTGCGCCGGCCTTGACGGCCGTGGAGTCCCTGGCCGTAACTACCAATTCGCCGGTCTTGAGACCCTTCAGCACCTGCGCGTACCGCCAGTTTTTGAGACCCGTCTTGATGGTTTTCTCCACCAGGCGGTTTCTCTTTACGACGAGGACCTTGCCTCCTTCGGCGATGGCTGCCGTCGGAATCCTCAGGACGTCTTTGCGTTGCGACAGGACTATTTCAATGTCGGCCGAGGTGCCCGGGAGAATCATGGCCGCTCTTTTCGGGTCGTCGAAGGTTGCCTCCACCTCCACGGTCCGGTCCTGGTCCCGTATATCGTTGACATATGGTGCGACGCGACTTACCTTGCCGAAGAAGTGCCCGCCCGGCACGGAGTCGACGGTAATGCGAACCCGCTGGCCGGTGTGAACGCGGACGGAGTCGACCTCGTCTATGGGGGCGCTCACGTAGAGCGACTCCGGGGAAAGCAGGTCCAGTACGGGCGGAATGGGAATGCCCGGCGGAGCCGGGGTGATCCACTCGCCTACCTCCGTGGTGCGGTTGGCGAGAATACCGGCAAAGGGAGCGCGCACTTCGGTCAGGGCCAATTCCGCCTTGGCCAGGGCAACCCCCGACCGGGCCTGATTAAGGATGGCGTGAGCGGCCTTGGCTGCGGCCATGGTCTGGAGCCTGCGGCTATTCAGCGTGTCCAGGAATTGGGCGCTGGTGATGCCCTCCTTCGCCAACTCCACACTGCGGGAGTAGTTCTTAGCAGCAAGGTCCGCGGAGGCTTCCGCCTCCCGCACCTTGGCCCCGGCCGTCTTCAGCTTGTCCAGGGCGAGCTGTAGTTGCGCCCGCTGTACGGAGTCGTCGAGCTTGAGGAGCAGCGCACCTTTTGGTACACGAGCGCCCTTGGGGTATGGAAGTGCGACAACCCGTCCACCCACTTGTGGAGAGAGTTTTGAACGCTCCCTCGCTTTTATTGTTCCGGAGCGGGTGTTTGTGACGGTCTCCTCCACAAGCCCCCTTCCTATGCGTGCGACTTGCACCGTTATGGGCTTTGGGCGAAATACGGTCAGGCGGAGAACAACCCCCGCCACAATTACAAGGAAAAGAATTATCGACCATCGGGGTATTTTATTCATGGTCAGAGTGTAACCTCATCTTTTAGGCTCAGTCAAAGAAACCTTTTGTTTTTGCAGGCAGACAAATAGTCCCGGCAGGGCTGTTTCACCGCTTCTCTCCGGGCGCATCCCAAACCCCCGGATCTCTGCATTCACCAACCTCCGGTTCAAACGTGGCGTGGCCTATGGACCACTCCTCCCGAAGGTAGCCGCGTATTCGTTCGAAGAGATCCTCCGTATCGGCTACGCCGATCTCCGGGACCGCGACGTGAGCGGTAAGAATCCTCTGCCCCGGTCCGACCTCCCACAGGTGGACGTGGTGGATGCGGGCAGGTGCGAACTTGGCGTCTATTCTGCCGACCACCTCTTTGATGTCGACGCCGCGGGGAACGGACTCCGAGACGATAGAGAAGGATTCCACGATTATCGATACGGTGGCGTAGAGGACGGCGAAGGAAACCACCAGGGAAGCAATCGGATCGAGATATATCCCCACGCTGGTGTGGGCGAAAAGGGCCGCCGCTACAACCACCAACGAGGCCAGGGCATCCTGAATGAGGTGGAGAAAAACGCTCCTTACGTTCAAATCCCGTTTGTCATGGTGGTGCAGCAGAAAGACGCTCGCCAGGTTTGCCGCGAAGGCCGCCAGCGCCGCCCAGAACATCAACCCCGCCTTGACGGGTTGTGGGTGGAGAATGCGGACGAGAGACTCTTCCACGATGAAGATGGTGACGCTAAGGAGAATCGCGGCGTTGATTATTGCCGATATGGCCTCCAGACGTTTCAGGCCGTAGGTGTGCTTCGGGCTGGGGGGCCGTTGTCCCAGGCGCCTGCTGACGATGACCAGAAGGAGTGCGGCGATATCGCTGAAGTTGTGGAGGGCGTCCGCAAGAAGCGCCAGGCTTCCGGCAAGAACCCCTGCAACCGCCTCTACCACGGTTATAGCGATGTTCAGTATCGTACTCAGCCACAACCTGGCTTCCGTATTTCCCGAAGAGACGACTTCCAGTGGTTGCTCCCCCATCTAAGGCTCGACCACGGTAAAGAAGAACCAGCCGCAGAAAAATCCGTTGTCCGCCATAGCCCCACCTTCCTCCGACGTAAACATCCGTCCGAAAAATAATTATACACTACCCTTCTTCAGTCGGACGCATCTTTCTTTCACCCAAATTCCGCGATTGAAACGCCCGCGCCTTCGAATCGCGAGAACTCGCACCGGGATTCATGCACCGTGGTATGGTAGAATAAATCCTGAATTGCCGATCACCAGGCACCACTGCTGACGGGAGGAATAGATGGCAAATGACGTAAAGAATAGCGGAAAGGCACGCGAGCGCTGGGAACGCGAGACCCTTGCTCCCCACCTTGGCGGCCACGCCGAAAGGGACACCTCCTTTTCCACGATATCTTCCCTGCCCATCGAACGGCTCTACAGCCCGGCCTCACT
>CAZIBS010000077.1:0-10951 GCA_964537405.1 uncultured Thermoanaerobaculia bacterium
GATTCGTAAAAGAAGCTGATGCCCGATCCTTACAACTAATGTTCAAAGGAGGTATTACTTCGTCGAATGGCACGGTATACGGTCGGTGGAAGCGAGACCAACGTCCTTTGCTGTTATCCCCGGGACACCGGGGATCCAGTGTGGATTCCCGCTTTCGCGGGAATGACGAGCGGGGGTGCGGGAATGACCATTGTGGTCGGGGCGATAGGATTTGAACCTACGACTCCCTGCTCCCAAAGCAGGTGCGCTACCAGGCTGCGCCACGCCCCGACGCTTGGCCAGCATACCCCAGCCGAACGCTTCGCTCAAGGGGTCGCCCGGGCTTCACCACTTGCGCAGGCGGACGCCCGGCACCTGAGTCCTCCACACCTACGAAGAGTGGATTCGGGTGATTATCGAATATCCCATCCCGTAAACCGGCATGAAAATTACGGTCCCAGCGCAACGGTCGCTTCTCGAGGAGACCGCGCTGAACCCCTCTCCAGGTATGACCGGAAGCGGATATCATAACGAGCGCGTTCCTTCAACGCGCTTCGCCTATCGCGTCGAGCGGTATTGATGTAGAATGCAATGGGAGGTGGTGTGTTTATCCGTGAAGAGGCTTTTCCGTTTGCGGCGCCCATCGCGGTTCTTGGGGCCGTGTTGGTTATCGTGGGGTATTGGGCGGCGGCTCTACTTGTTCTCGCGGCCGCTCTATGCGTGGCCCTTTTTTTCAGGGACCCAGAGCGCATTCCGCCACCGGGCGCCTCTCTGCTGCTCTCGCCCGCCGACGGCCGGGTCATCAGCGCTGGCATAAAGGGTGGGCGGTTGAAAATCAGCGTATTCATGTCGGTCTTTAACGTCCACGTCAACAGAGCACCTGTTCAAGGAGAGGTTGAAAGGGTTCTCTATAACCCGGGCAAGTTCTTCGCCGCCTGGAATGAAAAGGCGTCCATGGATAATGAACAGGTTTGTATCACCTTCCGTGCCGAAGAGGGTTTAATCGACGTCGTCATGATCGCGGGTCTCATCGCGCGAAGGATAGTTTGCTGGGCAAGACCGGGGATGAAATTTGAACGGGCCGAACGCATCGGTCTCATCCGCTTTGGTTCGCGCCTTGACCTCTACCTTTCGCCGCAGAAGGCGGAAGCTGTTGCAAGGGTGGGTGACAGAGTACGTGCCGGGGTGACGCCGCTGGCCGCCTGGAAGGGGAAAGAGAGGTGAGCGCCGCAAGAACAGGACAAGACTCCAGGGCGCCGGCGAGGCGGGCCGCCTTCAAGCGGGGAGTTTCAATCCTGCCCTCGCTCTTCACGGTTGGAAACATGTTCTGCGGCTATTACGCCATCGTGCTGGCCACGAAGAGCCAGTTTCAGAAAGCGGTATGGGTGCTGGTGCTGGCGGGTATTCTCGACAGTCTCGATGGAAGAATAGCCCGGCTGACCAACACCGCCAGCGAGTTTGGCGGGGAACTGGACTCTTTATCAGACTTTCTTTCCTTCGGTCTTGCGCCGGCATTGGTTCTCTACCACTGGGGCTTCAAGGATCTCGGAAGGGTGGGCTGGCTCTTCGCCTTTCTGCTTCCCGTTGCAGGCGCCATGCGCCTGGCGCGTTTCAATGTGCAAGGAACCAAGGTGGAAAAGAAGTACTTCGTGGGGTTGCCGATACCGGCTGCTGCTGCTGCTGCTGTATTGCCGTTGTTTTATCTACAAACCGGGCTGCCTCCGGCGTTGAAGGCGGTCGCGCTGGCTTACGTCGTGGCTCTTTCGTGGTTGATGGTCAGCAAGGTTCGCTACCGTTCCTTCAAGGAACTGGATTTGAGCGTACGCAGGCCATCGAAGCTGGTGTTCTTCGTGGCGCTTATTTTTGTGCTGGTTGCGTGGAATCCCCCGTTGGTTCTTCTCATCATGGCCGTATCCTACGCGATGTCGGGTCCGGTTGCCTGGGCGTGGAAACGCTTGTCTGGTGGTAAAAGAGGGAAAGTAGCGAAGGACGGTGCGGCAAGTTCGACAGGAGGAGCCTGATCCATGACGAGAGAAGTCGGTAGGGTTGCGATAATCGGCGCGGGGGGACTTGATGCCCGCTACCTCTTCAAGCGCCTCGTTGGTATGGGAGTGAACAAAACGAACATCCTCTCCTTCGGCGTTAAACCCGGTTCCTGGGAACTCTCGGTCGAGGACGAAAAGGCTCAAATCTTTCTTCCCTTGGAGGAACGCTATCTCAACCAAGCGGAAACGGTTTTCGTCTTTGATGTTGAGAAAGATGCGCTCTCGCTCATACACGACTGGACAAAGACTTCGGGTGCGGGCGTCTTCGACTTTCGTGTCCAGGTGGAAGACGGCGCACCCCTCATTGATCCCACGGTTGACGGCTTTTCCTTTAAAGCCCCGGCTTTCCCGCTGGTTTTTCCGGCCCCGGAAGCTCTCTACCTCGCCAATATTCTCGGGCGGATTTCGGATGGAGACCTTGGGGCCGTTGACTGCACCATCTACCAGCCGGCTTCCGTCAGGGGAGAACGCGGCGTGGGGGAACTTTTCCACCAATCAACCCAACTTCTCAACTTCAAGGAGGCCAAGACCGAAGTCCTGGGGCGGCAATCCGCCTTCGCCCTCTCCCCTTTCGAAACACCAGCGTTATCTGCTTCTTTGCCAAGGCAGGTGGAGACACTCCTCGGGCGAACTCTTCCAATTACCTGCACCTTCGTAATGGCGCCGCTCTTTCATACCGTATCCGTCTCGGCCTTTCTTAGCGTTGGAGACGCCGCTGCCTCGGAAGACGCCATAGCTTCAGCGCTGAATGGGAAGGAACTGATCCGCCGGGTAGGGAGCGAAGACTGGCCGCCCCCCTCGCAATTAGCCGATGAACGAATTCCGGTCCTGTTTTCAAAGACAATGTCCAAAAACAAGCTGTGGTTGTGGATACAGTTTGACGACCTTGCCTGCGGAAGGGGCGCCCTTGCCGCTAAGGTCTACAAGGCCTTAATAACTCAAAAATCGGTATCTTCGAGGAAGTCCGGCTCGGTTTCCAACTCCCCGGCGTAGATTTCAGGATATCGCTGGAATACCTCTAGGCACTCCTGGCTACAAAAGCTAAAAGTGCTTCCTTCGTATGATTCTTCGCAGACCTCCTTACCCTTCAGAAATCCTCCGCAGATAGGGCATATGTCCGCCATTTTCAGCCTCCTTCAAATTATAATACAATTACCGTGCCAACCTGATTGTGGATGAAAAGAGGCTTGGAGAGGCTTGCTAAGAGCAAAGCTGCTGAATACCTGAAGCGTTGTGGAAACGCAAGTTTTGTAACGATTGGTAACGATACGGGGCTCACACGGAAGTAACCGAAGGGTGCCCTTCCCGGCGCCCGCCAATATTTCCTTTCCGGTCCGTATCACCGGGGCTCTTGAAAGTACCGAGTCCCAGCTAGCAGGCAAAGCCGGGTGTTTCCGGGCACTCCACCACTTAGACTGAAGATCCCGTCGCTCGCGAACGCGCGCCGGTCAACGAAGAAGGTGTTGAAAGGGGCTCTTGGTAAAATAGGTGGAGGTGCCAGGCTTAGGGCGATGGTGGCGCGGATATCGGAGGCTTTTCACGAAGCGGCCAAAGAGATATTAAAAACGGTTGAGTCCGAAGAGGGCGAACTCAAGAGGAGCCGGAGCGACCGGCTGGACCGTTTTCTCCTGAACCCATGGACCGGCATTCCCATCCCGGCGGTTGTCGTATACGTCGGACTCTACGAGTTTGTTGGGGTGTGCGGTGCCTTTCAACCGGCAATGAATCCCACAACGGGGATGGAGTACACTGGAAATCGACCGTGAGCAGAGTGGGTTCCGCGAAGGGACTCGTTCGCCATGCGAAGTCCGCCACCTGAACCGGGGTGAATCCCGGTTATTAGGGAAAGGAGTTCTTGTCGTGGACGTAAGTACACCGGTAGCCATCGGGGGTTGGCGGAGAGTGGGGGCATGGTCTCTCTACGACTTTGCCAATTCTCCCTTCTCCACTATTATGACCACGGTGGGGTTCCCCCTCTTTTTCATGAACGTCGTAGCGCCGGGAAGGGGCGCCTCGCTTGCGTGGGGACTTCTCTACGGCCTCTCCATGACGGCCGCGGCGCTCCTCTCGCCGGGACTGGGCGCCTGGAGCGACTCGTTGGGAAGGCGCAAGCCGTTCCTCGTTGCCTTCACGCTGATTTCGGTCGTGGGGACGGCTCTCTGCGGCCTCCTGGATGCCGGAATGGTGGTGGAGGCCTTCGTCTTTTTCGGAGTGGCGAACCTCTCCTTTGCCTGCGCAACGGTTTTCTATAACGCTCTACTCGTTAAAATCGCGCCCCCCGAGCGGCTGAACGCGGTTTCGGGTATCGGCTGGGCGACCGGCTACATCGGAGGTTTGTTGGGGTTGCTGTTGGCCCTGCCTCTCTATAGGGGAGGCGTTGTAAGGGGCAACCTGGCGGACGTCAGGCTGTCGTTTATCCTTGTAGCGTTGATTTTCCTGGTCTTCTCGGTCCCCCTTTTTCTGATGAAGGAGAAAGCGGCCGTCGAAGGCCGCGCCTTGAGAAAAGGCCTTTCCGACGCCTACGGGCGCGTATGGAAAACGCTGAAGGAGATGAGCAGGTACAAGGGCTTTTTTCTCTTCCTGGCGGCCGATTTTTTCCTCAATGACGGTCTTTCAACGATCATCATCTTTGCGGGACCCTTCGCCAGGAATGTACTCGGCATTACCACGAAGGATATATTCCTTCTCTTTATCGCCCTGAACGTCGTGGCAGCCGTGGGCGCGCTGGTCCTCGGGAGGGTCGCGGGATCTTGGGGGAGTCTGAAAACGCTGCTCGTTCTGGCGGTTTTTTGGATGGCGATCTCGGCGGCCCTCGCGACGTGTTCCTCCAGGGTCGCCTTTTACGTCGTCTCCGGCTTTGCGGGGCTTCTCCTGGGTGCTACGCAGTCGGTGGCGAGGGGCTTCGCCGCGGAGTTGGCTCCGGCGGAACTGCAAGGAGAGTTTTTCGGTTTCTTTGGGATGACCGGCAAACTAGCCGCGCTTATCGGCCCGGTTCTCTTCGGTGTGTCCAGCACCCTGGCCGGCACCATGCGGGCGGGCGCCTGGTCCATCCTCCCGCTCTTCATAACGGGCTTTGTTCTACTCCTTATGGCACGGAGAGCGCTGCATTCTCGTCCCCATGGAGTTCCAAGCCGGCCAGAAGTTGAAAATCCACACCATTAAGGATATAATAGAATGGTTTAGTGGAGCACCACCCCATGGTTTTTGAAAAAGATTTCAGGATTGATATGGAAACCATGCAGCGTCTCTTCAAGGCAGTCGAACATGGATACAACCTTTATTTTGCCGGTGTTTTAAAGGAAGCTCCAGTGGTTGACAGAACGAGGCTGGACCACTTGGTATCCACCTACCGCAACGCCGGACTCAACAAGGTCTCCCAACGGTTTCTTTTCAACAGCTTTATGAATAAGTACGTTATTCATTCGGAACAGTGGAATAGGTGGTTGCAAGACCGGGAGTCCGGCCTGGTGGATGACCCCAGGCTCTCGGCAAGCGTACTTAAGGCGCGTAGGGAGTGGCGGAAACTCGAAAAGCCTGAGATCAACAACGGAAGAAAAGAAGAGGAAAAGCACTCGGAAGGGAAAAAGGACGCCCAAATAAAGCGAAAGAAGGCCGGCCAGGCGGCGCGTTCCGGAATGCGTCCTCTCTACGACGCGTATATCAACGCTTGCCTGAAGTGTGGCACCGTGCCCAAGTGGGATTACGGCGGATTCGAACGCTATGTTTCAAAACAGAAATCGGCCATCAAGGGAAAGTACGACTGCAAGAACGTTACTTTCAGGGTGGCGGTTAGGTCGGGGAAGGTAACTCTCAAGGCGCGGATGCAAAAGCATATAGTCTGAAATGGATAGGAGGACAGGTAAAGCCGCTTCCTTCCAGGAGATGAAAGACGCCGGCCCGTGGTGCCGGCGTACAAGCCGGGCACAGTGAACGACTCTTCCTTATATGCTCGGCCTTTTTCTAAGGAGATGTGCAACCATGGATACGCATAAAGACTTTCTATTTACCTCGGAGTCGGTGACCGAGGGACACCCCGATAAGATAGCGGACCAGATAAGCGACGGGGTGCTCGATGCCGTATTGGCCGAGGACCCTCTGGGCCGGGTAGCCTGCGAGACCCTGGTGACAACGGGGCTGGTTTTTGTGGCCGGTGAAATTACAACCAGCGCTTATGTTGATATACCGGCCGTAGTTCGCGGTACGCTTAAAGAGATAGGCTATTCCCGGGGGGAGTTCGGAATCGACTACAAGAACTGCTCGGTGATCTCCTCCATAGATCCGCAGTCGCCGGACATAGCCATGGGTGTTGATACCGGCGGCGCCGGTGATCAGGGGCTGATGTTCGGCTATGCCTGCGATGAGACCCCTGTTTTTATGCCCATGCCCATATACCTGGCCCACAGGTTGACCGAACGATTGGCTGAAGTCAGAAAAAAGGGCGTCCTGCCGTACCTCCGCCCCGACGGCAAAAGCCAGGTGAGCGTTCAGTACGAGGGGGGTGTAGCCAAAAGGATTGCTACGGTGATCCTGGCGGCCCAGCACGACGAAGAAGTGGCGCCGGGCAAACTGAACAACGACCTGCTTGAATTGGTGATTCATCACGCACTGCCGGCGAAGATGCTGGATGGAGAGACGACCTGCCTTATAAACAAGACCGGTCGTTTTGTGACCGGTGGTCCACAGGGCGACGCCGGTCTTACCGGCCGAAAAATCATAGCAGATACGTACGGAGGAATGGGACGCCACGGCGGAGGCGCCTTCTCCGGGAAGGATCCTTCAAAGGTTGATCGGTCGGCCTCTTACATGGCTCGCTACATTGCCAAGAACATCGTCGCCGCCCACTTGGCCAGGCGCGTTGAATTACAACTTGCCTACGTTATAGGGCAGGCCGAACCCGTTTCGGTGATGGTGCAGACCTTCGGAACCGGAAGTGTTTCGGAGGAAAAGCTGTCCGAAACCGTCCGCCGGCTTTTCCCCCTGAAGCCCAACGAAATAATAGAGGCCCTGGATCTCAGGAGGCCTATCTATAAGAAAACGGCGAGCTACGGCCACTTTGGACGGGAGCTGCCCGAGTTCACGTGGGAAAGAACGGACAAGGTGGAAGCGCTGCGCTCTCTGTGCGGCTGACCGCCCCCTGTCTTTGAAGGCAAAGGAAAGGAGTAAGTAGATGAACCACGACGTAAAAAACTTGAACCTCGCAAGTAGGGGCAAGGACAGGATCTTGTGGGCCGATCGCAGTATGCCGGTTCTCGACAAGATTCGCAGACGCTTCGAAATTGAAAAACCCCTCAAGGGCGTGCGTATCGGCGCCTGTCTCCACGTAACAACCGAAACCGCGAATCTTATGCGAACGCTCGTAGCGGGCGGCGCATCCGCGGTGCTTTGCGCCAGCAATCCGCTCTCAACCCAGGACGACGTTGCGGCGAGCCTGGTCGAGGACTTCGACGTTTCGGTATTCGCCGTAAACGGTGAAGACAACAACACTTACTACAGCCACGTAAATGCGGTGCTCGATACCAAGCCCGTTATCACGATGGACGACGGCGCCGACCTGGTTTCGATGGCTCATGGGAAGAGGCGGGACGTCCTTGAACAGATAGTAGCGGGAACCGAGGAGACCACTACCGGCGTAATCAGGCTCAAGAGCATGGCCAAAGAGGGCGTGCTCGCTTATCCGATCATTGCCGTAAACGACGCCATGACAAAGCACTTTTTCGACAACCGGTACGGGACCGGTCAATCTACGCTGGACGGCATAATCCGCGCCACCAACATGCTGATCGCCGGCTCAACGGTGGTCGTCGTCGGTTACGGATGGTGTGGAAAGGGTTTTGCCATGAGGGCCAAGGGCCATGGGGCCAACGTTATAGTCACGGAAGTGGATCCGGTCCGCGCGCTGGAAGCGCTCATGGACGGTTTCCGCGTCATGGTTATGGCCGAGGCGGCAAAGGTAGGCGACCTCTTCGTCACCTTTACCGGCGACAAGCACGTAATCCGAAAGGAACACTTCCTGGCGATGAAGGAAGGCGCCGTCGTAGCCAACAGCGGTCACTTCAACGTGGAACTCGAGCTGGAGGGAGGGCTCTACGATATCTCCACTTCCAGGAGCAAACCGAGGGATTTTGTCGAGGCCTTTGACCTGCCGAACGGTCGCACGGTATTCGTGCTGGCGGAGGGGCGGCTGATAAACCTTGCCGCCGCCGAGGGCCACCCGGCGATGGTGATGGATATGTCCTTCGCCAACCAGGCATTATCCGTCGAGTGGATTCTTTTAAACCGGGCCGGACTTTCTCGAAAGGTGCACGTCATTCCTGAGGCCATCGACCGGAACATAGCCCGTATAAAACTGGAAACGATGGGTTGCGCCATCGATACGCTCACCGAAGAACAGGTTGCCTACCTGTCCTCGTGGCGGGAAGGGACCTGATTAGGTAGTGTCCATCCGGAAAGCCGTTGGTCGGGGATCGAAAGAACCGGGAAGGAGCAGGCCATGGATAAAAAAATTGTTCACGTAATTGGGACCGGCACGATAGGTGAACCGCTTATAGGACTGCTGTGCAACATGAAGGTGCCCTTGGGGATAGACGAAGTAAGTTTTCATAAGAGGACTCCTCTTCTCACGGACCGCTCCAAGGTGGTAAGCCTCCTCGGCATCGGCGCCAGGATGGCCGTGGAACCGGGGAGCAGGGAGGGCTTCCGCGAGCTTGATCTGACCGCGGAGCTTGATGCGGAAGAAGCGATCGAGCGCGCAAGCGTGGTTATCGACTGCACGCCGGCCGGCAGAGAGAACAAGAAAAAGGTTTACAACAGGATGCAGGACGGCAAAAAGCTCTTCCTGGCCCAGGGAAGCGAGTTCGGCTTCGGGAAGATGTACGCCAGGGGTATAAACGATCACGTCTTCGTCCACGGCGAGGATGGATTCCTTCAAATCGTTTCCTGCAACACCCACAACATCGCCGCAATAATCCACACGCTCGGCTTAGACAACGGGAACGCCCCCGATGAAATGGCCGAGGGACGTTTCGTGTGTATGCGGCGCGCCAATGACATCAGCCAGGATTCCAATTTCATCGCCTCTCCCCAGGCGGGAAACCACGACGATCCCGTTTTTGGGACGCACCACGCAAGGGACGCCTGGCACCTCTTCAAGACCATGGGCTACGATTTGGACATCTTCTCTTCGGCCATCAAGCTCAACACCCAGTACATGCACGCTATATGGTTCCAGCTCCGATTGAAGCACCCCACGACCCTTGAGAAGCTCAAGGCGGCCGTTGAGGCAAATCGCCGGGTGGCCATCACCTATAAGAAGTCCGCCAACAGCGTCTTTTCCTTTGGACGGGACCACGGCATCTACGGTCGCATCCTTAGCCAGACGGTCGTGCCGATCGGCACCCTGACCCTAAGGAAGGGAACCGAAGTGACCGGCTTCTGCTATACTCCACAGGACGGTAATTCATTGCTGTCGAGCATGGCCGCGGCGACCTGGGCGCTTCACCCGGAAGACTACAACGACAGGTTGGATTGTCTCAGGCCGTTCATGTTCCAGGAAGTGTAACCCAAGATGGTACCCCGGCTCCCGGGCTTTGCATTTCTACGGATTTCCTGTATAGTGGGATTGGGGTACAAAAGGAGGTGACAATGACCGAAGAAGAAGTTAAGACTGAAGGAAAACCTTACGCCGATGACGACAAGGTTCACCTGTTTCTTGCCTATTTCGGGATATTTCCCTTAATTCCCTTCTTCATGTTCCGCGACAAGAGGGATGATCCACGGAAGGAGTACGTCTACTGGCACGCCCGCCAGGGACTTGCGCTGGCCATTGTTGTCGTGGCTTTGTCTATTATCCTGGGCGTCCTGTCGTTTATCCTGGCTTTCATTCCGGTTGTGGGATGGCGATTAAGTTGTATCCTTTTGTTTGCCATTTTCGTTATTTGGATCGGCGGGTCCATCATGGGCTGGATGAAGGCTTTCGGCGGGCAGAAGTGGGAAATGCCAGGAGTCTGCAAGGTCTCCGAACTGCTCAAATAAACGGGGCTTCATGTACACTTAGGAAACCCGGCGGGCCTGTTTCGCGGGCCCGCCTTTTTTTAGACCGAAGCTGCGGGTGGAAACAAAACTCTTTCTAGGAATAGATACTTGTACCAAATGGCTCAACATTGCCCTCCTCGACATTGACGAAGTTCCTCTGGCCGTTCTGCGCGAAGAGGTTACGACCCACGCCACGCGGCTCCAAACCGGCATCGAAGAAGTACTGGCACGGGCGGACGTCGCCTTTTCAGCAATTGCAGCGATGGGCGTCGTCGTGGGACCGGGATCCTTTACCGGTATCAGAATAGGACTGGCCTCTGTACTGGGGCTGTCCACGGCAACCGGAACCCCAGTATATGGTCTCTCCAGCCTTGCGGCCCTGAGTCGCTCCTGCGATGAAGAGGGGGAAGGCATAGCCCTTCTTGACGCGAGGCGAAGCGAGGTGTATGCCCAGCGGTTTTTCAAGGGCCCCGACGGCATGGAAGCCATAGGACCGGCCTCCTCAACGGCGCCCGCACGCCTGCTCGAAAAGGGCGATCCTCCCCGTTGGGCTATCGGCGACGGCGTTGTCCTCGTCCCGGGCTGGCCCCCCTCATGCCGCCTCCACGCTTCGATTCCAAACCTGGGGCTGCCCGCCGCAGCGGAGGCGAGAAGCGCCTTCCTGGCGGGAAGAGAGGCAGAAACTCCAAGGCCTCTCTACGTTCGCGCCCCGGATGCCAGGAAGCCAAAGTCCTCGTAGCGCAATTGATAATTCGTCCTCCGGGCAACGCGAGTGATATTACCTGGAACTGGTAGGGTTTAACCCCTCCCCCCCGGGGTTGGCCTTTTTTAGCCTGATTCGAGGCTCATCTTGAACAGTTCATTTTTGTAAGTCCTTAAGAATCAGTATGATACGA
>CAZIBS010000078.1:0-10746 GCA_964537405.1 uncultured Thermoanaerobaculia bacterium
GCAGGCCATCTATCACCTCCATCTTTAGACCATTATCATATACCTATATCAGTATCCCGTCAATACCGGAGTCGTGCAACAGACTCCTTTACCTTTTTTTATCATTGTCTCACTGACTCCTTGTGTAAACACCTTTAAGGACCACCGGAGCAAAGTGTCGGCTCCGCTCTCAAGCGGCGCACACCAAACCACGATGTCGGCGCCCTTCTCGGTTTGTCCGCGATTGCGCCGGTGAAACTCTCGTCCGGCTTCTCTTCATTGTGAACACTCCATCCTTTAGGGCCCTCGCCGAGCCTCCGGCCGGGGGCCGCTACAAGTGGAATTCCAGGCCCGCTTTTAGAAAGGGATCTCCGACAGGCATATATGCTGCCTTCTCCATGGCCCGCTTCACCACCAGAACCCCTCCGGAAAGGAAGAAAATCGCAAAAGAGAATTCAGGCCAGCCCAGCTTCATGTTTCTGCCCAGGAGAGGGAAAATCATCCAGTAGAGATCGACAACCTCCATAAACAGGAGCCACACTGACACCCAGCGCAGTCGCTTCCATTTTTTCTTTGCCTCTCCGGTCATCAATGCGAGAAACGGTACGAAGTAGTGTCCAACTCCCAACAGGATGAACACGAAGAGCATCACGCCGACGGTACGTTGCTTGTACCAGAAGACCTCTTCCGGCATGTTGGCATACCACTGCAGCAGGTATTGGGAAAAGGCGATGTAGGCCCAGAATATCGTAAAACCGAAGAGCAGACCTCCAAGACTCTGGAAGTGGTCTTCCGTAATATGCGGGAGCCTGCCCTTGTTCATAAGGTAGATGCAGGCCAGGGTAGCGGCGGATAGGCCCGAGAGAATGGCGCCGGCAAATAAGTAGACACCGAAGATGTCGCTGTACCAGACGGCCTCCAGGCTGGAAACCCAGTCGAAGGCGAAGATCGTTATGGTTATGCCGAGAAGCACCATGAAAATAGGCGAGAAGCGCCTGAGCAGAACGGTGAGCCGAGGGTCCTTAGTCGTGTCTTGGCGGATGGACCATCCCACCAGGAGGCGGTATGAAACGACCCACACTAACAGACAGATCACCAGCCTGACGATAAAGAAGGGATAGTTGAGCCAGGCCGACTTCTCAACGATGGCCCGCACAGACGAAGCCGATGGCTGCGCCCAGGAGAAAAGAACGGGTAAAGCGAAGAGAGAGACGAGGGCCACTGGGACTAGCCAGAGCGTCAGCGATGCAACGCACTCCGGAGCCCTGCGTAGCGGCACGCTCCACACCGCACCTGTTAAGTGCTGCAAAGCCACGACGAAGAGAGCGCCCAAGGCAACGGTGACCAGGAATACGAACCATATGATCCAATTGGCCCAGAACCTTGCGGGTCCCGCAACAAAATAGGTCGCGACGAGCCCTGAAAAGCCGAGCGCCGACAAGCTCGCAAGGATTTTGTTGGAGGGGGAGGTCACACCTGTCACCATACCTTCGCTCATCTCAGGTCCTCCTCCTTTGCGTGTTGCGACCGCTGCAAAACCCTCACATAGTGCACTATGGCCCATTGATCGTCGGATGAAATGTCGGCTTCATAGCTCGGCATGGCACCCTTCCCTTTGGAAATCACAAAGTAAATGTAGCCGTCGGGCGCGTTGATGATGGTAGACGATTGGAGATTGGTCGGCGAGGCTTTGTAGAATTTATCGAGCAGGGGTTTGCCCCGCCCCAGGAATCCGTGGCAGACGGCGCAGTGAATGTCGTACCCCACCTTGCCCCTTTCGAGAATCTTGGCGGTTATGGGCAGGGGATTTAGAATGTCTTTGCCCGCCTGCTCTGGCGTCTTATCAAGTATGGGCATGTAATTCCTCGCCACGGCACCCACGGGGGGAAGCTGCATGCCGTGTCCATCCTTGAAGAAGCTGTCGGCCCTCTGTGCGTCGAGTCTCGGCTGGTCTTCCATAACCACCATGGGCTTAACCGTCGGGAATATCTTTATGGCCCACGATGTGGCAAAGCCCGCCACCACGCACACGACCGCAATTCCGACAAGGGTGCGGGCCCACCACCACGAGGAGGGAAGTGTCCTGTCCGGCATGGGCAGAACCTCTATGGCCGTTCCGTCCGCTTCCACGAGGGCCGCCGTGGCCGCCTGCACATCCAGCGCATCATTGGAAGGCTGGATCAGAAGGGCAAACTTGTCCCTGGTTGTGGCGGCGATGGCCTTCGACTTGAGTATCGGGCTACCGAAAAAGGGCAGTTTATTGAAGATGAAAATCATCCCCAGGCCTGCGGTGAAGGTGGAGAACAGAACGGCCACCTCAAACATGACCGGCACCCACGCCTCCCAGGAATTGAGTGGCTTGCCGCCTATGCGCAAGGGATAGCTCACGACACTGGTCCACCACTGAAAGAAGAAAGCGGACAGGGCGCCGATGGTCCCCATAATGAAAACCAGAATACCAAGCTTGGATTTCTTGATGCCGATGGCCTTGCAGATACCAGGGACAGGATAGGGCGTGTAGGCTTCGAGAGCATTGAAACCTTTTGCCTTGACCTTGGGGATGGCCTTCAACAACTCCGCACCGCTGGGAAATAGCGCCAGTACGCCGAAGAGTGATTCAATCATGGCCGGCCTCCCCATGATTTGACTGGTAATAAACAATGTCGGGTTTTACTTCCGAAGTAGCGATGATCGGCAGCTTTCTCAAGAAGAGGAGCAGCAATGTCAGGAAGAGCCCCACGGAACCGAAGAGAATGCCGAAGTCAATGGGCGTCGGAATATAGACACCCCACGACGAGGGGAGAAAATCCCTGTGTACCGATAGAACGATGATGGTGTAGCGCTCCATCCACATACCGAGCGTGACGCACGCCGACACGAAAACCATGACGGGTGTGGAGCGCCTGAACTTCGGAACCCATAGTAGCTGTGGAATGATGCAGTTGCAGGTTATGGTCAGACATCCGGCCCACCACTGGTCCCCGAAGACGTAGTTGGCGAAGATGTAGCGGACGAAGGTATTGGAGCTGTACCAGGCCGTGAAGCCTTCCATAATGTAGGCATACCCCATGATGCAGGATAGGCTGAGCACCATCTTGTTCAGCAAATCCATGTGTTTCAGCGTGACGACGTTCTCGAGCGCCATCGCCTTGCGAACGAAGGCAAACACCAGCACAACGGCGGCGAAGCCCGAGAAGGCCGCCCCCACGACGAAGTAAGGCGGAAAGATGGTCATGTGCCAGCCCGGAACTATGGAAGAGGCAAAATCCAACGACACCACGCTATGCACGCTCAAGGCCAGGCCCGTCGCCAGTCCGGCGAGCAGGAGGTAGGCTTTCTTGTAGTGGAGCCAGTTCCTGGCCGACCCCACCCAGCCCATGCTCAGGATGTTATAGACACCGCGCCGGATCTTACTCTTTGTCGCCTCGCGCAACGTGGCGATATCGGGAACGAGGCCTATGTACCAGAAGAGGATGGATACGCTGAAATAGGTGGCTACCGCGAAAACGTCCCATACCAGCGGCGACCGGAAGTTGATCCACAGGTGGCGGACATTCGGGTAGGGGAAAAGCCAGTAAGAGAACCAAGGCCGGCCCACGTGGATGGCTGGAAAGATCAGTGCGCAGATGAAAGCGAAGACGGTCGTGGCCTCGGCGATCCGGCTGATGGCGTTTCGCCACCTTTGCCTGAAAAGGTACAATATGACCGAAATGAGGGTTCCGGCGTGGCCGATGCCCACCCAAAAAACAAAGTTAATGATCAGAAAGCCCCACGCCACTGGAATGTTGTTGCCCATGGTGCCAACGCCGTAGTACATCATGTATCCGATGCAGGCAAAGCCTATTAGCGTGACAAGGCTGGTGATCGTAATTGTGATGTACCAGGACCTGGGCGGTTTCTTCTCGGTCCAGGCCCGCACCTGGTCGTCAAGGCCGCCAAGGGTGACGTCGCCTTCGACGAGCGGCTCGGCGCGAAGGGATTCGGGAAGCAAGGCCTCATGCATGCTTTTTCTCCCGCTTCTTAGCCGGGTTCCTCAGCTCGGCGAGGTAAGTGATGGCTGGACGAATGCCAAGGTCGACCAGGACCTTGTATCCGCGGTCACTCCTCGACACCTCGGAGGCCCTGCTGTTTTCGTCCTTTAGATCACCGAAGACGATGGCATCGGCAGGGCAGGCCATAGCGCAGGCCGGCTGTATCTCACCGTCCTTCACGGGCCGCCCTTCGTCTCTGGCAACCTGCTCCCCGTTGCGGATACGCTGCACGCAGAAAGTGCACTTCTCCATGACGCCGCGCGGCCGCACGGTGACTTCTGGATTGAAGGCCAGGTCAAGCGGATCCTTGATAAAGCTGGTGTAGTCGAAGAAGTTGAACCGGCGGACCTTGTATGGACAGTTGGCGGCGCAGTACCTCGTACCGACGCACCTGTTGTAGAGCATCTCGTTGAGCCCCTCGTCGTCGTGAACCGTTGCGGCAACGGGGCAGACGTTTTCGCAAGGGGCGTCATCGCATTGCTGGCACAGCATTGGTTGATGAACAACCTTCGGATTGTCCAGCCCTCCCTCATAGTAACTGTCGAGCCTGATCCAGTGCATGATCCTGCCCCGGGCCACGCGACCGGGGCCCACGACTGGAATGTTGTTTTCGGATTGGCAGGCGATCTCGCACGCCGCGCACCCCACACAGGCCGACTGATCGATTGCCATGCCCCACTTGTGAACTGGAAAATCTTGTTTGGGGTAGAGGGTTGCCAGATTCTCTTTCTTTCTGTGCTTTGCGGCCTGAGCGGCGTACTCCTCCATGGTCCACAGGTGGGTGATATACTCTTCGCGTCCGTGCAAACGGAATTGCTCCTGGGTCCGCACGAGGGGCTTGTTCCCCCCGGTCGCCACAACCTTCACGTCCGAACTATAAAAAGGCGTACCATCCAGACCCGCAAGCGGGAAGGTGTTGCTGCCTACGCCGTTCGCCACGCTGCCGGTCGTGCGGCCGAAACCAAGCGTCGTAAACGCAACGCCTTCCGCCTGTCCGGGTTGCGCATGAATGGGCAATACAGCCTCGCCGCCCTTTACCGAAACGCGAACAAGATCCCCATCGGAAAGCTTAAGACTTCTGGCGTCCACGAGCGAGAGGGACAGTGCGTTGCCCCAGCACAGTTTCGTCACCGGATCCGGTAATTCCTGTAACCAGCCGATAGCGCCATAGCGACCGTCCCAGAGCTTCTTGTCTGGAGCGAGGAGCAACTCCATGCCGCTTGCCGGAGGCGTCCCCGCCGCCTTTTCGGCGGCCGCCTTAAGTCCCTCCGAATTCGGCACCCGCGGCGGCCTGGCGCTGGTGCTGAGCCGGAGAACGCCGTCATGCACGGCGGCAGTCCAGAACCGATCGAAAGGTACGAGGCTTCCCTTGGGATAGACTTCCTTCCGCCAGCGATTCATGAGGTAAGTACGGTAATCATCGCTCTCATCCACACCGAACGCCCTGACCCAGCCGAGGAGAATTTCTTCACCTTGTTTTGTATTGTAGAGAGGGCGTATGACGGGTTGCTGCAGGCTGAGCAGGTCGGTCGAGTATTCGTAGTCGCCCCAGCTCTCCATCCAGTGGTTGACGGGCAGAATCACCTGGCAGGCCCCGGCGGTCTCGTCCTCCTCCAATCCCAAACGCACGTTCAAAGGCACCTTCTCCATGCCCTTCCTGAAGACCTCGGGGTCGGGTAGGGCGAAAAGCGGGTTTACATCCCAGAAAACCGCAACGGCGAATGTGCCCGAGGCCATTTCCCGGGCGAGCCCCGCCACGTCGGAGGACGAAACCAACGGCACGGGATGCGGCGAATAGGCCGCATCCACCGTCGTCCCCTCAGCGCCGAGCATGGCGTTGATTAGGTTCGCCGCCGCGTGGGCCTCGGAGGGCAGGGAGGGACCCGGCATAACGAGAGCTTTACGGCCTTCCCTCGCCAGGTCGCCGACCATAACACGCAGAATCTCACGGTCGAGTTTTTGCGTCCCGGCGATCTTGCCCAGGTCGAAACGATCCAGGGCGCCGGACGAAAAGCCGGCAGGCAATGCGATCCCATACTTTGCGTTGAGCGTTCCGGCGACAGCGAACAGGAGCGAAGCGGCCTGGGAAGGGCGCAAACGCAGACGCTGGTCGGCCTTTGTACCCGTCAGGCTCATGGCGCCTTCTATGGCGTAGAGCCGGCTTATCTCTTCATCCGGACTCTGGGGGCTGCGTCTCTTGGCGTAGCCGGCTATTGCCGTGACCTGGTTCCCCATGGATCCTAGAAAATCGGCTTCGACGGCTACAATAACATTGGCGGTTTCAAGGTGATACGTGGGTTCCAGAGCTTCGCCGTATAGGCTCACCGCCACTTTTCTTCCCGAGAGGGACAGCGCGGGTTCCCATTCCACGTGACGCAGGGTGGGCGCCACCGACTTCAGATTGTCAATCACTTTCCGGCGAGTCGGCGAGAGCGTCGCCGGGGTAAGGAGAAGTACGCCTTTCCCTGATGAATCTGCCTTCTTCAGCGCGGAGAACACGCGTGCCCGGACCGTTTTCCAGTCCGCGGATTTGCCGTCCATCTTGGGGCCGCGCAAACGGTCCGGACTGTAAAGACCGATGACTTCCGCCTGGGTCCTAAGAGAGGTCTTGCCTCGGAACGCCGGATGTTCGTCGTTGCCGTCAATGTTAATGGGCCTTCCCTCGCGAGTTTTGATCAGCACGCCATATGGAATGAGTCCCTCCTGATGTGTGCTTGCATAGTAGTTGGCCACACCGGGGATCACGTCCGCGGGTTTCTTCGTGTAGGGAACGATGGTGTCCCGATCCGGGGATTTGCAGGCCACGGTCGCGGCCAAGGCGGCGGAAGCTCCCATCAAGCTGAGAAACCGCCGCCGGGCTATGGGTTCGCTCTTGGGCGGCGGTTCAATGGGCCTGAGCACATCCGGTGTGAACTCCGGCCCCCCCTTGCCATGGCGAGGCTCGAGAGCTGCTTTCCGACCGCCAGAAAGGGCGCCGAGAATCCACGACGGCTTTTTGTTCTTTTTCTTATCCATGACGTTTCACCGCATACTGGTGAGGTTCGACCCTGCGCGAGCAGTGCCTTGCGGACGATCCAGGGCTTCCGTCCTTATCCGGATCGGTTTTTGTGCGACTGGAAAGCCCCTGGCGGCTCCAAAATGGCACCCCCGCCAGCAGAAAACTCAGCGAAGCCGCCATGTTGAGTACAAAATGACGACGACTTATCGATTTCATTCGCCGCTCCTATAAGTTGATTTCATCTATGACAGGCGTAACAATCGGTGGGTCCGGTCTTGATCGTTGAGCCCCGGGGCAGGTAGTGCCGCGGGTCCCGGTGGCAGGCCAGGCAGTGGCCCATCCGCATGTTCATGACGCGCACTACGCGGTCCATGTTCTGGACCGGACCATGGCACGCCTGACACTTGATGCCCGCGTTCACGTGCGGCCGATGATCAAAATAGACGTGGTCCGGTAGGTCGTAGACCCGTTTCCATAGCAACGGTTTGCCCGACTTGAAGATGGCCGCCAAATCTTTGATGTAGGGGCTGTCCGTCTTTGTATAACGATGGCAGTTCATGCATGTTTGGACGGTCGGGACCGTGGCGTGCCGGGACCGGGCCGCATTCGCGTGGCAATACAGGCAGGGAATGTGGTTTACGCCCGCGTGGAGCCTATGCGAAAAAGGGATAGGCTGCTTGGGAGAATACCCCTGGACGAATCGCGTCGGTTCCGATATAAATCCAACGGTGATCATGGTGACGAGGATGGCCAAAGCCCCGATGGGAATGGTAAAGCGGGACAATCGGTCTAATGGGTGCATGTGTTCTCCGCACGGCTCGACCCGCTTGAAGCCCTCAATGGAAAGAGGTGCAGATCGTATGCCTTGTTTCCAAACGAGAATAGTCTTGACAACATACCCCCCCATCATGCATGGCAAGGGAGCGGGCGAAAACCGTTTCCTTGCCATGCATCAGACTTGCGCTCAGGCCAGCCCTACTTGACTTTTAAAGCCGGAAAGAACTTTTTGGGGTTCTTGTCCTTGCGGTGGACCTGATCATACACCAAAAATGCCTTGATTGCCTCGGCCTGTTTTTTGTCGATCATGGATCCCGGTTTGTGCCGCATCTTGTCCACGTAGTGCTTCCACTGCGTCGGAGACATGCACGTATTGAGCGGACGGGCCAAGCTGTGGCAGACGCCGCACTTCCGGGAAAAGATCTTGTAGTCCTTTTGGAGCTGTTTCGGGTAGCCCTTGACGTCCAACTTGTAAGGACCGTTATCTTGTGGGAAGGACTGGGGAACGCTCTGCGCATAGACGGCCAGCGCCATGATAAGCCCTCCCATGAGAAGGCCGATCCCTATCCAGTTCCGATTTCTAGAAGATTTCATCGTTCCACCTATTTTTTCAGGGCCGCGTTACCAACCGAGGTCGAGTCCCACCATGGCGTCCTTCGCATCGGCCCAAGCCCCGCTGAGATCGGTGGCCCGAAAGTCCTTGTACTGAATGTAAACCTTGGCGTTGCCTCTACGCGTAACGGTCTTCAAAAGGCCCGCCATCCACAGGCGGCCACTCGTGGTTGAGAGACTGGGTTCAGGGTGATCGAAAAATGCGCGATCGTACCTCGCATAGGCCACGAAGCCCTGCTGAATGTAATAGTCTACCTCGCCAAAGTAGCTATGGTTGTTGAATGTCGTGGTCGGGGCCGTCGAGAGACTTCTCCAATCCTCGCGCCCGCCTTCGTATCCGGCCAGCATGTCCAGGTGATCGAAGGCCTCGTAATGGCCGAAGAGGCCCCAGCGGGTGGCCTTGGGCTGATAGAGGAACTCGGCGGGAGTCTGTGCGTTCTGAACCTCGGGCTTTCGGCCATTAAAGTACATCACCGAAATGCTCCCGTTCTCGCCTAACAAGAAGTCTCCGCCGAACCACACGTCCTTGTGGTTGTACTGGCTGCCCGACCCAATGCCCTCGCCGTCGGTGTCCTGGCCATTGGCGACTTTCAGGGTCAGGCCGACCACGTATTTGTAGTTCGGGGCCATGTAGGTATAGCCAGCTTCAACCAATCCCGGATTTTGAGCAAGGGCAGCCCCGTTGGGGGAAGCGAAGGTGAAAGCCAAGGGCTGGTCGTCATCGGTCAATCCATGCATATCGGAAGCGAGGTATCCCTCCTGGAGGTGCTGTTTCCCGATGCCCACGAACCATGAATTCTTGACGTCGCCGCCGAAATACTTCACAATTCCGCGTTCAAGCCCGGAGCCACCGTCTTCGTACATGACGTACTCGCCGAAGTAGGACAGATTCGAGTTGGGGATGGCACCGCCCCATAGCAGCGATGCTTCGGCAAGGTCCATGCTGGAGCTGCTGCTGGAGACGCCGCCCTGCGCCGTGGTTTTGGACCAACTCGCGTCCGTTCTCACCATGAAGGCAGCGGCGTCGGTTAGTTTGAATGGGATATTGCGGTCAAGGCTGGAGATCTTCTGCGGCGCTTTTGTTCCCTCCCAATCGGGCGGCATCCGGTACCCGAGACGCCTGAACTCGTACCCAAGTTTGTTGAGCCTCGGAAATACCGTGTGGCAGGTGAAGCAGCTCACGTTGTACTTGCGAGCAAATGCCGGGATGGCGTCTGTTTTGCTTGGCAGCGCGAGAACAGCCGCAATCGCCAGCAGAGTGGCGCCGAGCAGCCAAGCGGGTGAAACCCTACGTTCTTTATCCGTGGTCATTTTAGTTTCCTCCAAATCATTTTCCATGAATCGAAAAGGGAGTAATAACTTCAAGGTGGATCCCATCGCCGAAACTACCTTTGTCGTATACGATCTGCACCTCCTTCCATCCATTAAGGCCATCAAGGATTTTAAGGCCAACCGAACCGTGCGGAGCCCTCCTCACGCGCCTAATCCTTTAGATTTGACTAACACAGGCAGGTATGTCTTCCCTTGGTGTAACCGATAAAAGTTGTAAGCCATCGCCCACCATCTTCCCTCCAGAAGAGCACTTATAGTTAATAATTTAGGCTTTGTCAAGAGAAGATTTGCCTTCCCAATCCGCGATGGAAGAAGTTGGCTGGCATGAAGATACCTTGGTAGGATATGGTAGAATACAGTTTATCAGAATTAGAAAAGGATTCTAGCATACCTAAGCAAGGTGAGATGATGATACGAAAAAACATCCTATCCCTTCAAGTTGACCATCACGAAAGAAACGTTGACCCCTTTTTCCGGACCAACCCTTCGTCATTCCCGCGAAAGCGGGAATCCACACTGGATCCCCGGTGTCCCGGGGATGACGGGAAAGCGGGTTCGTCATTCCCGCGTCCCTCTTCGTCATTCCCACACCCTCCTTCGTCATTCCCGCCCGCCCGCCTGCGCCGCGTTGCAACGCGGCGCAGGCAGGGCTTGTCCGGAATCTGACTCATCTTGAACAGTTGATCGCGTTTTCCACAAGGCAAAGGAGTGTCAATCCCCCGTAAAATAAGGAAAATGGTTTTTGGGGAGCCGTGCAACATGGTGCCACAGATAAGTCATTGTACACTTTACATCTATAATTGGTTATAGTATTATCATGGTGGAAGGAGGGTTCGGGCATGTTCTTTCGCCAAAAGAAAGCCGGAAAATACACTTACCTGCAAGGATCATTCGGGGCTGTAAGCCCCTCCTACGGACGGATTGATGGTTGGTTTGGATCATTCGGGGCTGTAAGCCCCTCTTGGTGCGCCCGGGAAGGCGCGTAGTCAGAGAGGTGAAAGTCCTCTTCGGGGCATA
>CAZIBS010000079.1:0-10552 GCA_964537405.1 uncultured Thermoanaerobaculia bacterium
TCAGCCTGCCGGGGCAACGGACACCCCTTCAGGTGCGGGAAAATGGGTGTCCCTTGACACCAATCCCTGCCTGTAGGACTATTGCCGCTTTATGAGTGGATCAGCACTGACCTTGTGCGCTCAGAAATCAGGGGTGATTAAATCCCATGAAAATCGGTGCTTATGGAGTGCGCTGCACGTGGAACGGTTGTTATCCAGGGAGCGGTAAAGGTAGCGTGCGACAGTCAAAGAGGACGTTACGGATTTTTCGCTTTTTTCACTTTCTTGGCGACGTCACGGTAATTTGTGTTTATAGCGTAAACCTCCTTGTAAAGGAGGAAGGCTTCTTCTTCGCGACCCGTCTTGGTAAGTGTTTCCGCGAGATCGTACTTCAAGCCTGTGTAGACGCTCTCGGAGAAGCCGGGCGTCTCGATTCCCTTCCGGTACCACTTTTCGGCAAGGTCACTCATCTCCTTCTGTTGAAAACAGAGGCCCAGCATGGAACAACATTCCACGAAATACTGGGGAGACCTTGCGGCAATCTGGAATTCGCCGATCGCTTCGTCCAGGAGTTCCATCTCCTTGTAGGCTATGCCTAGGTTGTAGTGGGTGGCGTAATCTTCCTCACCCACCTTTTTCTCGACGCCTTTCTTGAACTCTTCAAAGACCTCTTCAAAGGACATCTCCTCCGGAGATTTGTCTTCGTCAAAAAGTTCCTCCTCCCGGTTCTGCAAGCCATCGAGGGCGGCCCCCAGTTCCGAAGCCAGGTCGTAGTACTCGTCGGAGGGCGCCTCGTCCCGCAGGGTCTTCTCGTCCTGGGAGAGTACGCCTTCCGGCAACAGCTCGCTCAGGGTAACCCTCATTTTAGTCCGGCGGCGCTTCTCTTCTTCTGCCGGTTTTTCCGGAACGGTCTTTGCCGCTTTCTCTGAAACGGCTTCGACCGGAGGCGGTTCGATCTCATTATCACCGCTTGTCTCATCCAGGAGTTCCGAGAGCAATGCGTCCGAAGTGTTGTCAGGGATATCTTTATCCCCGGAGAGTTCGATTCCCGCACCGGCATTGTCCCCCGGCGCTGCTTCGGCGGCGGCCACTTCAACGACGTCCTCTTTAAGTGAAACCTGCTCACCCTCCGGTAGAGAGCCCTTGGCCGCGTCTTCCGCCTCCTCGACGGGCGCTGCCTCCTCTTCCACCTCTCCCTCGAAAGAAACGACGGGAGCTGCGCCGCTCTCCTCAACCGCGGTAGATGCTTCCAGCTTGGTACGGAAGGAAGCAACTCTCTCGTCATCGGGCCACTTGCCCTCGAGTCCCTCCAAGGCGCGCTTCGCTTCGCCGTAGAGTTCCTGGCTCAGGTAGAACTCGGCCTCTTCCAAGTTCTCTTCGAATTCGTCAAGAGTCCCAACTTCCCGTGCAAGCTGAAAGGAAAGGTTCTCTTCCGCAACTTCGGGTTGCACTGCTTGCTCTGCGGCCTTGGGTTCTCCATCGGCCTGCTCAACCTTTGCCTCCTCTTCGGTTCCTGGAACAGCGGGCGCCAGAGCCTCCTCGGGCTCTTCCTCGACAACGGCGCTCTTCGCTCCGGCTTGAGCCCGGGCTTCGTCAACAACGGGCTTAACCTCCGGCGCCGCCTTTTTTGCGATGGTTTCCAATTCACCCGAGGAGGGAGATTCTTCAAGCTCAATCTCTAACTCCTCCTGCTGCTTCCTCTTCTTTTTTGGTTCTGAAACGGGGACGAGGATTCCGAGATCAATCTCCGCAGCCTTCTTCTTGGAAACCTTCTCACCGCTTCCCTTGGCATCCTTCAAGATAGCATCCAGGCCTGAGGGAGGCGCCTCCTCCATAGCAATTATGGCCTTGTTATTCGGATCAATGCTTCTGGCCTCTTCAAGCAGGCTTTCGCGGGTTTCCATCTCCCCCAGATTCCTGAAAACCTCGGCCAACTTCAGGATTTGCTTTACCACCCTGCCCTTTTTCTTCTGCTTCTTGAAGATGGCGATCAGCTTCTGGTGGGCGTGGATGTGGTCCGGAACCTTCTTCAGCACCCCCTGCAGTTCGCTGATAGCCTTGTCTGCAAATCCGTACTTCAGGAAAACCTCGGCCTCCGTCAACTGTTCCCGTATTGCCTGACCTTCGCGGGCATCAAGGACCTTGTCTTTCTTTTCGGCCGTTTTTTTCGGCGCCGCCGCCACCGGTTTGCCGGGGGCTTCTATATCTCCCAGCACTACTTCTTCTGCCACGTCTTCCGGTGAAGCCAACGAAAGCGTTACCTCCGGCTGGTCGAGTTCCAGATCCGACGCCTCTATTTCAATCTCCAGTTCTCCGGTGTTGCCGGAAACGATCTCTTCTTCGGCCAAAGAGAGTTCTTCCGAAGGCGTAGTTTCGGGAGAAACAAGCTTCCGGAGCCGCTCGGCGTAACCCGGGTTGTCCGGTTCGAGCTTCGACAACTCGGTGAGGGCACTACTGAGTTCATCCGCGAGGGACTCGTCCTCGGCCACCGAGGCGATGTCTTCAAGCGTTCGCTTGAGAGCCGTATCGTTGCGGCTCCTGCGGTAAAGAGCCACCAATCCCTTCAGGGCGCCAAGATTCTTGGGGCTGAAACGCAACACTTCCTGGAAGAGCGCCTTCGCCTCCGGAAACTCGGACTCATCGCATTTAGCCGCCCACACGCCAAGAAAATCGACGGCCTCGTCGATGCGCTTGCCCGCGACCAGCAGCTTCGTGAGTCTCGCAACGGCCTGTGCACTCTCGGGGTGCTCTTCAAGGATACTCTTACAGGTGGAGATGGCCTCCTCATCGTTTCCATCCTCCACAAGGCACTCGATCTTCAGCAAGTGAAAAGATTCCGTCTTGGGGTGCTTTTCTATCAGGTCGTTGAGGATGGCCAGGGCTTCCCCCGTCTGCTTTCTTGAAAGCAGATCCTTGATCCAGCTCTCAAGAATTCGGAGATTTTCAGGATCCAGGTGCAGGGCTCGTTCGAAGAGCAATGCCGCCTCTTTGAGGAGCCCCTGGGAGATCATCTGGTTTGCGGCCTTCAGGTAATGTTTCACCCCCTCGGCGGTCTTCCCCAGCTTCAGGTAGTTATCGCCCAGTTGAATGCGGGCCTTAATATTGTTGGGCTCGATTCCAACGATCTTCTGCTGGATCGGCAAGAGTTTTTTGAGGTCACCCGTCTTGCCAAGCAACCTGGAGACGTGCTCGTAGGCTATACGAGCCTCACGGGCAAACCCCTGCTGCTCCGACAAAGAAGCCAGCATCTGCCATGCGTCAAGGTTGTCAGGATCTTCCCTGGTGGCTATTTTCAGGGATGCAACCGCCTTTGTTGCAAAACCGGTCTTGTTGTACAGCTCGGCAACTTTGAGGAAGAGACGAATGGCCGCTTCCTTGTTGCCGGATTGGAGGTGAAGGTTGCCTATTTGGCTCAGGGTCATAATGTCCCGCGGGTTGTCGTCAGCGAGTTTCTGCAACTCGCGGATGGCATCGGTAATCCGGCCGGCGCGCATATACTTTTGGACGGCCGCCCTGATTTTAACCCTGTTGAGAGCCATCAAGTCCTCTCCCCGGGTACGCCCTTAAAGGTACGACGATGAAAGGGCGTAGATCCCAGCCTTCTCAGTGCGCCAAGGTGCTCCGCCGTACCGTATCCCTTGTTTCTCGCTAATCCGTAACCGGGGTATCGACGGTCCAGGTCGCGAACCATCCTGTCCCTTGACACCTTGGCTACGATCGAAGCGGCCGCGATGCTCCTCGAACGCAAATCACCCTTCACGACCGCCTCACCCGGACAGGATATATCAGGGAAATCCAATCCGTCCACAAGAAGCCACTCCGGAGCCACCGCGAGGTTGGCCACGGCCAAGGCCATCGCCTTCAGAGTCGCCTTCAGGATATTGGTCCGGTCGATCTCTTCGGCCGAAACAACGCCTACCGAGAAGAGGTGTCCGTCCTCTTCAATCTTCCTGAAGAGCGCTTCCCTTCTCACCTCGGAAAGTGTCTTGGAATCCCTGTATGTATCCACATCCTTTTCGCCGTTCAGGATCACGGCGCCGGCGACCACCGGTCCATAGAGGGCACCCCGTCCGGCTTCGTCCACGCCGGCAACCAGCTTGATTCCTTTGGCCCAAAGGGCCCTTTCGAAAGCCAGTTGATCGGTCATGCCGCCTCCCTGGGGTCAATCTCTTCCGACTTCTTCGATTCGAGCCTTCTTGCCCTTCAATTTTCGGAGGTAGTAGAGTTTGGCTCTGCGTATCTTACCTACGGAAACAACGTCAATCTTATCGATAATCGGGCTGTGCAGGGGGAAAATTCTTTCCACTCCCACCCCGCCGGAGATCTTCCGCACGGTTATCGTCTCACGGATTCCTCCGTGCTTACGGGCAATCACCACTCCCTTAAAGATCTGGATACGTTCTTTCTCGCCCTCTCGTACCTTGACGTGAACGGCAATCGTATCGCCGGCCTTGAAGACGGGAAAATCGGTTCGCATACCCGCTTTTTCCAAGGTTCCCACTGTTTCACTCATGGTTAGCCTCCACCATTTGGGGGCCCGGCAGGAGATCGAACCTCCGATTTCTGGTCAACTCGATTGATCGTTCGCGCCGCCACCGCCTGACGGCCTCATGGTCTCCCGAAAGCAGCACTTCGGGCACCTTCCATCCCCTGAATTCCGCCGGCCTGGTGTAGTGTGGATACTCCAGCAAGCCTTCGGAAAAAGATTCTTCATCAAGCGACGTCTCGCCGCCCAACACTCCCGGAATGAGTCTGACAACGGCGTCTATCACAACGGCGGCAGCCGATTCCCCACCCGAGAGGACAAAATCTCCAACGGAGACCTCCCTGTCGACCAGGTGTTCGATAACCCGCTGGTCAACCCCTTCGTACCTGCCGCAGAGGAGCGTAATGGAGGGCAACCTGGAGAACTCACCGGCCGTGTCCTGGTTAAAGCGTTCCCCTTTAGGGCTAAGATAGATGAGCGGCGAAGGCACGGGTGATTTCCCGCGAAGCTCCTCAACGGCCCGGAAGATTGGCTCCGCCATGAGCACCATCCCAGGCCCTCCTCCGAAGGGAGAGTCGTCCACGCAATGGTGTTTAGCCATTGCGTAGTCTCTGAAGTTGTGAAGATGGATATCTACAACACCCGACTCCACCGCCCGCTTCAGAATGGAGTGGTCAAAAAAGCCCTGGAGCATCCCTGGAAAGAGGGTAAGAACGTCAATCCGCATTCATCTCCCCGTCTACTACGGGATAGCCATCCGGGAGGTCGGTCTCCACAACCTCATTCTCCGTGTCAACCCTGACACCGAGGCCCTTGACGGCGGGCACTTCCACCACACCGGCGGGAGTGTCTACAAGAAACACCCAGTAGGCCCGCCCCTGGCGCACACCTTCGACAGCACCTATGCGTCCCCTTTTCACGTCCATCACCTGAAAGCCTCTGACGCCCTCGGTGTCGAAAATATCGGGAGAACTTTCGGGCACCCGGCCTTCGGACATAAAAAGTTCAAGTCCTTTGAGCTTACCGGCGGCTTGAGGGTTCTCAACACCTTCCAGTTTGAGAACAACGCCTTTCACGTACTCGAAGCACTCCTTAACTTCGTAGCGCGAAAATAACGCCGACTCCTTTCCCACGCCAACCGTTTCCCCGGCACGGAGCGGTATCTCTCCCGGTCCGTACGGCTCAAGCCACAAATCACCCTTCGCGCCCCTCGGTTTACCTATTCTGGCCACGGCGATCCACTTCATGGGTGTCTGCCCTATAGCTCGAAGAAACCAATTCCCTGCCTCGAACCAATGGGACTGGAATCCACTAATACGAGAAAGGAAAGCCCCTTCAGGCCAGGGTCTTCTCCCGGGAAATTGCTATGAGCTTTTTAACCGGGGCCGACGGTTGGGCGCCCCTGGCAAGCCAGTAATCCACCCGTTCAAGGTTCACCCTGACCTCGGAGGGATCGGGCAATGGGTTGTAAAAACCCACATCGTCTATACTTCTTCCTCCGGGCCGGTTTCTGCTGTCGGAGACCACGAGCCTGTAGCAAGGCCGGTGGGTTCTTCCAATTCTCTTCAATCTTATCGCCAGCAACGCTACCTCCCCGCGCCTGAACCATCAAGCGCAACGATGAATGATACAGGTTTCAAACCCCATCTGTCAACCATCGTTCATTCCCCGAATTCCGCGATTGAAACGTCTGCGCCTTCGAACCGTTACTGCTTCTCCCGAAAAAAGAAGCGTTGCTTGGAGCAGAGAGGGCCATTCCCTCCCCAAAGCCCGCGGGGAACAAGCAACAAGCAACGCGCCTCTTCCTACAAAAATGCCTTGCACAAACTGCGTTGGTTTAGTTTCGAACTGGAAATCCCACTTCTCTCCATCCGGCTTTCCGGATAGACACCAGTTAAAGTACGGGTATCTCAGGATTCCTGCCCCGCCTCCTTCTCCTTGGCCGCCTCCTCGATAATTCCGGCCTTAATTTGCGATGGGACCTCTTCGTAAGAGGAGAACTCCATCGTAAAGCTGCCGCGTCCGGCAGTCATGGATTTCAATGAAGAGGCGTAGCTGAGCATTTCGGCTAGCGGAACCCGGGCCTTTATCACCTGGTTGGAGCCCTTCTGCTCCATACCCTGGATGCGTCCGCGGCGGCTGTTGAGATCGCCCATAACGTCCCCCATGCTCTCTTCCGGAACGATAACCTCCGCGTCCATCACCGGTTCAAGGAGGGCGGGTTTGCACTTCGACATGGCCTCCTTGAAACCCATATGGGCGGCAATCTTGAAGGCCATCTCCGAGGAGTCAACCGGATGGAAGCCTCCGTCGAAGAGGGTGATTTTGAGATCAACCACGGGATAACCGGCCACAACGCCTCTCTGAAGCGATTCCACCATACCTTTTTCAACGGCGGGGATGTAGTTGCGCGGAACCGCTCCACCGAATATCTCGTCCTTGAACTCGAAACCCGCTCCACGGGGAAGAGGCTCCATTCGAATCTGAATGTCTGCGAATTGTCCATGGCCGCCCGTCTGCTTCTTATGGCGGGCGTGGACCTCCGTCCTTCCCTTGATCGTTTCTTGGTAGGGTACCTTGGGCTGTTTCATAACCATCTCAACGCCGAATCGCCGTTGAACCCTTGATACTACGACTTCAACGTGCTGGATGCCCGAACCGGAGAGCAACACCTCGTGGGTTCGGGAATCCCGGCCTACGGTCAGGTTCGGGTCTTCCTCGGTCATCCGTTGGAGGGCAGCCATTATTTTCTCTTCGTCTCCACGGGACTTGGGCTCGACGGCGAAGGAAATGGCGGGTGTTGGATAGCTGACAGGTTCGACAACCGCGAGACGCTCCCTGGCGCAGAGAGTGTCCCCGGTATAGGTCGTCTTGAGCTTCATTACGGCCCCGATATCCCCCGTTTGTACCTTGTCGCACTTTGCGTGTTCTTTCCCCTTGAGGTAGAAGAGGCCGGCCATCCGTTCCTGCTCGTCCTTCAATGGATTGACCAGATTGGCGTCGCCGGCAACCTCGCCGGAAATAACGCGAAAAACCGATATTCGTCCCTGGGCCGGGTCCGAAACGGTTTTAAAGACGAAAGCGCAGGTGGGAGCGTCTTCCTCGACTGAGACCGGGATTTCTTCTTCCGCGCCGGGAGCATGGGCCTTGAAGGGCGCGTGTTCACCGGCCGCGGGGGTCAATTTTACGATGAAATCCGCTACGGACGCGACGCCGATGTTTTTCGTGGAAGAGGCACAAAGCACGGGGAATATCTTGTTCCGGAGAATGCCTATCTTCAGGGCCGAAGCCAGCTCGGCGGGAGTCAGGGTCCCCGCTTCAAAATACTTTTCCATCAGGGTCTCGTCCATCTCCGCCACCATTTCCACCAATTCTGAACGCTTTTCGGCGGCCGATTCCCTGATGGCATCGGGAAGCTCTTCCTCCGCATACTCACCCTTTTCATCGTCGGTATATCTGTGGACCTTCAGGTTGATGAGGTCGATGATGCCCGTAAACGAGGCCTCCTTGCCAAGGGGTAGGAAGACCGGGACCGCCAGGCGACCGAAGTTCTCCTTAATGCTCTTTACGGAGCGCTCGAAGGAGGCGTTCTCCCGGTCCATCTTGTTAACCAAGAGTATCCTTGGAACATTGAACTCTTCGGTGTATTCCCATGCTCTTCCGGTCATCACTTCGACACCGGAGACGGCGCTGACGAAGACCAGCGCGGCGTCAGCCACCTTTACGGCGCCTCTGCCGTCGGCGATAAAATTCCCGTAGCCGGGTGTGTCAAGAAGATTGATCTTACCTTTTTTCCATTCTGCGAAGGCTATGCCCGTTGAAATGGAAAGATTCTTCTCTATTTCGTCCGGCTCAAAGTCCGTAATGGAGTTGCCCTCCTCCACCTTGCCGAAGCGGTTGACCCCTTTTGAAGCGTAAAGCAGGGCCGAAACGAAGCTGGTTTTACCGGTTCCCCCATGGCCGAGAAGCACGATGTTCCGGATATTCTGAGGTCCATATACTTTCATAACCCCTCCTTGAAGCCGGGGTTCCCGTAACCCCTTGGCAAAGATTAACTATTGTAGGCGGTGGCGCCCGGCTCAGTCAAGCGCCCGATTCGTCCTCAATCCATTATCCAACCGAGGACCGGGGGCGGTGGAGATTAGGCGCCGAAACGATTTGAGTGCAGTCGCAGCATTACTGCATCCATCAAACCGCTGCAACAACACGGATGAGCCTTGCCCCGCCGCACTTGTCTGCGTGCGGATACGCGCAGGCAGGCGAATCCCGGTGCAGGTGGCGGATTTAGGTAGAAATTGGGACTTGCGGACAGGAGGCTTGTCTGGTATATTCCAAGGTTCGTGAGGGGGGTTCAAATTACTCCGGTTTAAGGACTTGCAGATGGGAGTTTTAAATGGCTACTAAATATGCCGAGATAGAAGTTGAGCCCCGCGAGGTAACGGGGAAGAAGAGCAGGGCGCTCCTTGCGGCCAGAGGGCTGATTCCGGGGATCGTCTACGGCGCCGGCAAGTCTTCGGTACCTATAGGAGTCGATCCCAAGGCGATTATCCGGATACTGAAGTCCGGGAAGGGCCGCAACTCCATCTTGCTCTTGCTGCTGAAGGGCACCAAGGCTCACCGCCACGTTATGCTCAAGGACTACCAGTTGAATCCGGTGACCAACGAGATACTGCACCTGGATTTCACGCGCATCATGATGGACCATAAGGTGAAAGTGAGTGTCCCAATAATCTTCGACGGCACGCCGTTGGGAGTCAAAAACGAAGGCGGCGTTACGGATATCATCCTGAGGGAAATCCTGATCGAGAGCTTGCCGAATGACATTCCCGACGGCATACACGTGGATGTGACGTCACTCCAGATAGGGGCGTCGGTAAAGGTGGGCGACCTTGAAATCCCCGGCAAGATCCGGATCGTCGATGACGACCTGGAACAGCCGGTAATCCTCATTCTCGCCCCCAGGGTCGAAGCGGAACCCGTGGTTGAGGAAGAGGAAGAACCCGAGGAAGGGCAGGAACCGGAAGTCGCCGGGAAGGGCAAGCAGCCTGAAGAAGACGCCGAAAAGAATGCCGATAAGGGCAAGTAGCCCTTCGGGTGCGCCGGGATGGCTTCTGATTTCATCGTTGCAGGTTTGGGAAATCCCGGTGGTGAATACGCTCGAAGTCCACACAACGCTGGTTTTCTAGCGGTCGATAAGGCGCGTACCCTCTGTGGCGCTCCGCGCTTTGCCGTTAAAGGAAAAGCCGCCCTTTCGCCCGGGAAATGGCGTGGGGCGAAGGTTCTCTTCTTAAAACCACTCACCTATATGAACCTTAGCGGAGTAGAAGTGGCCCGGCGTGTGCGCGCGGAAGGCCTTCTCCTTGAGCGTCTCATCGTCTGCTACGATGACCTGGATCTACCTTTCGGAAGCGTTCGCCTTCGTTCCTCGGGCGGTGCCGGCGGTCACCACGGGATGGAATCGCTCCTTGAGGAGCTGGGGAGCGGGGAGTTTCCCAGAATCAGGATCGGAGTCGGAAACCACGGTCTTACAGGGGAAGGGGTTGTGGATTATCTCCTTTCAGCCCTGGAGGGCGAGAGGTGGGCCATGATGGACGAGGCGTCCGAAGTTGCCGCAAAGGCGGCGATGGAAGCCGTCGCAAACGGCTTCACCGCGGCCATGAACCGATTCAACAGGCGATTAACAAGAAAAATCGAAGGGTAAAAGACATGATTAGGGGAAGCACCCAAACCCCGGGAATCATTTGTGTAGTAACACTTGCCAGGCTATGGGATTGTGTGCATGGAAGAGCCGGAGGCAGGTTGGCGGAAAGGGGCGGGTAATTAACGTGGTCCCTGAAGTCCTCACACCATTCCCGAGGATGCGTATCCTCGGCCACAGAAAATGGATGCCGCCTGACGGGAATTAAGTATTGTGTCCCGAATGGCACTCAGATTACGGGTGATCACGTACATCCAGAGTTAGATTTAAATCATTTCACAACGGATATTCCAGCGGCCAAAGCAGTGTAACTAATTGGTATATATGGGCCATCCTCGCTCATCTTAAACAGTTGATCGCGTTTTCCACAGGCAAAATGAGGTAAACTG
>CAZIBS010000080.1:0-10522 GCA_964537405.1 uncultured Thermoanaerobaculia bacterium
AAAACGGCGGCCAAAATCATACCAGCTCCTTAATAAACCCCGAGGAGAACTCAAGAAGATCCAGCATAAAAACAGATACAAAAAACCTTAAGTTAGCGCCATTCCCACCTAAACCGGGATTCGCCTGCGGGATAAGGCGCGGCGAGGAAGACAGGGTGGGACCCTTTCGACGAACCGGAACACGGTCCCGCGCCAGGGCTGCGGCGTCCCTTCGCCGTCCGTCAGCACCCGCTGGTTGTGCTTTCAGTTCTGGTTGAGCCCTTCGATTCGGGAACCCAACTTGCGCTTAAAGAGGTTTTCTATCTCAATGACTTCCTTCTGGGAAATCGAGTGTGAAACTGTACGGAGAATTGTGTACCGGAGGTCATTCTTGGCTTCGGGGCGTGACGAGACAAGCTGTTTGAGAAGTGAATTCCCGCCGTGCCCGTTCTTGGCATAGCTGCGCCAGCGGCCAAGCAAACCATCCTTGCCGGTGGCAGAGCCAACGTATTGCTTCCCGGAGGAATCGTCAGTGATCAGGTAAACCCCGGCAACGGCGGAGAGCTTCTGGTGCCAAGATTGGTTTGCCTCGGGGGTGTTAATGATCTGGCACAGCTCTGTGAAAGACAAGACGAAGTCCATGTATCCAGGGAAGACAGAATGGAAGCCTGGAGGACGGATTTCTACAACCGGCCTGTCGGTCAGCCTCTGGTGCCAGCTATGAGGAGCTGCTCCCCAGTCAATTACCAGCCTATGCTCAAGATCTGCCGGTTCAGAATGTTTCCTGACATCGTACCAGTGTGTGCCCACTTTCATGTCGGGATACATGTAGCCTTCAGGCCAAGGGCGCGTGCCCTCGTGATGTGCCAGCACATCATAAATGCCAACAAACTTTGCGTAGTGTGATCCGACCCCCAGGAACGAGAGCACTTTATCACAGTTGTAGATATGGCGCGCCTGACTCCACTGATAGAGATCAAATTGCCCACGACGGACGAGTTCGTCCAGATCATATTTCCCCTGACGGTGGCGGATGACCTTGGCATTCATACTGCCGGGATCATAGCCATACATCTGGAGCAAGCTGTAGAGGCTGAGTTTCATCTTTATACACAATCTCCAAGATGCTAGCAACCCTTTTAGCATCCAATATCTAATATGACAGGCGAAGCTGCGCATGTCAAGCGAGTAATCGGTAAAAACGCCTTGACTCATCTTAAACAGTTGATCGCGTTTTCCACAGGGTAAAGGAGTGTCAAACCCCCGTAAAACAAGGAAAGTGGTTTTTGGAAAGTCGGGGGAAATGGGGTCAGGTCTTGTAATGCCACATTTCTCTCCGTCATCACTTGGAATCCCCCTTCAGGATCCGGCTGACGGTGGCGTAGTGAAGGCCCCTGGCCGGTGTCGAAGATGATTTGTTTGTTGTCGCTTTCTATCAAAAAGGACAATCCGTGTTCCGATGCGAGCGATTCACCTGCGTGGTTGTCGACCAGTATCCGCATTTTTACCAGTGGGGAAATCATGGCGTCCTCTCCTGGAGATTAAGAATCTTTCTGTTGAGTTCCAAGGAATATCTGCTTCTACCACCCGATGGGAGCAAGCGACGCGACTCTTTCACTCAAAAGGTGGCGGCGAGTATGGCCGTCTCGGCGGGACTGTGGAAGGAGAGACGACGAATCTTTTTTGCTCCGGCCGCTCTCAACATCCCGGAAAGTTGGCTGCCGGAGTAGGCCCGTCCCCGTTCGGTGGCCACGAGCATGTTGAGGGAGAAGATGGCGGGTTGGAGTGGGGCGTCCATGGAGTCATCCAGAATAAAGTCGTGAACCAGCAGCACTCCTCCGGGTTCAAGCGCCCCGGCGGTTTTCTTGATGATGGTCAGGCAATCGTCCGGACCCTCGCCGTGGAGAATCTGGGAGAGCCAGGCGGCGTCGAAGCGGCCCGGGATGTCGTTCTCTATATAATCTCCGGGGATGAATGCTATTCGGTCTTGAAGGTTAAAGCCGGCAATCGTTCGTTCGGCGAAGGGACGGGTTGAGGGCAGGTCGAAGACGGCGGCTTGGAGACCCGGGTTGTTGAGGCAAAAGTGAATGGCGTAGGTTCCCGGTCCGCCGCCCAGGTCCAGGAGGCGCTTCCTGGTTGAGAGATCCACAACCGCAGCCGCCTTGGGCGCCAGGGAGGAGGCTATATTGAACATGCCCATGAGAAACGCTTCGAGTTCCTCGCCCCCCATGGAGATTCGGCCCTCTTTCGTGGGGCGGCCGCCCAGAACCGCCTCGTCGAGCCTGCTCCAGGCGCCGACGAGGAAGTGGTGGTGCTTGATCATGTGGCCGATGTAGTCTGGAGATTCTGTAGAGAGGTAAGCCCTGGAGGAGGAGGTGTTGGAAAATGTGTCCCCCTTTTTGGAGAGCAATCCCATCGCAACCAGGGCATTCAGGAGGATGACCAAGCCGCGTCCGGTGGCGCCGAGTCGTTCCGCCAGGTCGGGAGCGGTGAGCAATTCGCCTCCGAGCAGGGAAAAAAGGTCCAGCTTGACGGCAGCGTGCAGGGCGCACGTTTCCCAGTAAGCGCTTGAGGTTTGCAGCAACGAAGCACGAGTCCATTCTCTCTCAGCCATTTTTGTCTCCTCCGGTTTTGACCCCTACAACGAAGTCGTGACGCCCCCCGCGAAGGAAGCGTTTTATCAGCCGCCAGCCTGTTTCGCCCGGATCGCAGGCCTTAAGTTGCTCTGCGTAGCGTTCTACGAGGACGGTATTTTTGAAGGCGCTCCGCTGCCGTCGGACCTTGAACGCGGCCTTGAATCCGGCGATTTGAGTCCTCAGAGCCCGGCGGTGCGGAGCGCTTAACTCGGGGAAGGAGGCTGCTTTTTCCAGCGCCTTCAGCGTTTTGACGGCGGTCGAAGTTTCCTTCTTGCCGGGAGAGCCCTCCGCCTCGTAGACCTTCTTCCTCAACCAGAGGAACTCCTTGGGCGACATGGAATTCGTTTTGAGACCACTCACCAGAACGCCAATGGTCTTCGCGGTCAAGGTAATAGCGCGCTTGGCAACACCTAAGCCTTCCTTGCGACCCTCGTGCTGGCCTTTGTTGGCCTTCACCCACTCTGAATAGCTTTCTATCCGGGGCTTAATATTTGAGCAAACGGCTATGTAAACACGGAGCCTCTCTTCTGAAATAAGTCCGTTCCCGGGCTCCTTGAAGGGGAAGCGTTCGTTCAGCCCGGCCAATGTTTCAGAACCTTTCTTCATTTGGGAGATGCCGTTTGCGAAAAAACGGATCGAATCTCCAACACCCGAATACCAGAGAAAAACGCCACCCAGAATACAGATGCACAGTAGCACGGCCAGGGTTCCTAAAACAATCTTCGACCAATTTTTCATCTTCCCCTCACGCGTGTGCGAATGCAACGCCGGGCGCCACAAATGACACCCGCATCGTATCTACCAGGATTATTCTACACCTGAACCACATCGGTTGGTGAAACCCCAATCCCGCGATGGGTGATACGAAAGGCCGGGGAAGGCCCTGTGGTTCACGGTTTTGCACCTACGGTGTTTTACTTGTTAAGGGATTGGGGCCTTCGGGCCGAAGGCCGGGAAGGCGCCGGGGACGAGGTGGGGGGCCCGGCGGGCTTTGCCCGCCTGCCTGTGCGGGCGGGTCCCGCCCGCACCTGTCTGCGTCGCCAATGCGAGAGGCAGGCGCAGACAGGTGGGGCAGGGATGGAATGCCACTCCCCGTTCCAGGGAATGCTTCTTTTCCAAGGCAAAGCCGCAGACGTTTCAATCGCGGAATTTGGGTGAGAGAGGTCGCCAACGTGTCGTTTAGGCCATGTTGACCGAGATGGTAATGCCGGAATGGCGCGGTGCTTTTAGGGCGGCTCTTCGATTTGGCTTTGCGCGGTTGGTTGCTCAGGCCCGGGTACCTTGGCATGAGGTTTGCTTAATAAGTACCTCCGGTTCCAGGGTTCCCCCGCCCTAAGCCGGAAGTACTCATCCCTTATCCCCTCCCTCCTTCCCAAAGCCCGCCCTTAGGGGCGGGCTCCTCCGGTTTCGGCCCCTAAAAGAAGGATGTGCTTGCTGCTGTTGCGGCGCTTAAACCCTCGCTTGAAAAGGTTAAACCCCTTGTATCCAAAAGGCTTTGTTGAGTTATGCACAGAGGGCGGCAAACTTGTCGCCGGGCCTTCCGGTTGGCCCGGAAGGCGCCATGATTTTCCAGTCCATCAGCAATACAGCCATAGTAATCAATGTAGTTATCAAGGGCGCTGCCTCGGCGTGCAAGTTGCTCTATCCCCATGTTTTTCCAAATCCTTCGATGGAAAATCACAGACTTTTCCACAGGTTTTTCCACAAATTTAGTGGAAATATGGAATCCCACTCCCGCGCTGGTTGATGCGGACAGCCGCTACCGCAAAGGGTGAGATTTCGCAGGCTTCGCATTTGGGAAGTGACCCCGGGGGCTTCCGCGGCTTTATACAGAGCGGGTGGTTCCGGATCTTCTCCCATGGACGGTGGCCGGAATCGCCAATACGAGAAAGAGGCCGAAGAAGAGGCTGGGAATCGAACCAGTGATCGCGGAAAAGATGGCGCCGAGGACTCTTTGAAGGGGTTCCGATCTTTTGGACGCGCCGGCGATCCGGTTCATTACCCGCGCCGGGAAAGAGGCTCTAAAGGTGTAGCGTTTTAAGGGAGAGGCGCCCGGGATATCCCAAGTGTAGACCGTACGGCAATTTCGTGACGAGGCCGAGTTGTAGGGCCTGCCATGGTATCGGGGATCGTTCAGACCCACCCCTTCCGGAAAAAGGAACTCGCAGACGAGGTGGGTCGCGCCGTTGGTATGTTTTGCTCCGTACCACGTCGGAGTAAAGACCACGCTCGCGTACCGCTTGTTCTTGCCGTCGTGGAAAACGCGATCGGTGACTCTCGCGGTAAGGTGGAGCGTTCCAATAGAACCGGGTTGGATGGCCATTTTGCCCAGGTGGATCTCTACGCCGTGGGATAGCGCCGTCGATTTCCGGATATCCCGCATCCGGACGCCGTCCAGGTCGGCTTGGAGGTTTCCGTACCTTCCATCAGGAAGACCCACGTCAACAACTTTGAGGACTTGGCCCTCGTTCCTGAAAGTTATCGAGTAGTGAATGGTGATGGAGGCATCGGTGTTGATCTCCACGAGCGAGCGGTTTTCCGGGACTTTGAAGCGATATTCCGCCGACACGGGGAGAAGGATCATGCACAAAAATACGGCAACGAGCGTGCTTTTGATTTTCACGGGCTTGTTCCACCTCGCGGTCCATCGACGAATACCGCTTATGACCACATGTTAACCGCAAAGACGCCGCGAATACGGGTTCGGCGCCCAGCCGGAAGAACTCATCCCCAGTGTTCGGAAGAACCGATGGAAACGGCGCCTCCGACGGCGCCCAGCAGGAGACCTGTAGCCAGGAGCAGAAGTTGGTCGGTACCCGGCAGAAATGCCCCGGAGATCCACTTCAGGAGGAGTGCGTTGGCGCCCGCCGCGTGTTGAAGCGCGAGGTGAGTGATAAAGAGCCCGGCGAGGGCGATAAAACCGGAAAGGAGTCCCATAATGGCGCCCCCGGCGACGAATGGCCCGCGTATTCCGGCGGTGGTTGCGCCAACGAAGTTAAGGATTCCAATCTCTTCCCGCCTGGACAGGGCAAGAATCCTTGTGATAGCCGCAACGGTGAAGAGTGCCGCGGCGCCGAGTGCCGCGAAGAGGAGCCACCCCACGAAACTGACAAATTTGGAGTAGGCCTTGAGCTTGTTTACCCATTCCCAGTCGAATATGACCTGGCTGACCCCCTTTTCCTTCTTCGCCATCGCCACCAGTCTATGTACCTTCTCAAGGTTGGGGGGCGGTCGAAGCCGTAGGGCCAGGGAGGTGGGAAGCGGGTTGTGCGCCATGAGCTTCGACGCCGAGCCGAAGGCGGGAGCAATCCTGGCCAGGGTTCTCATCGCCATCTCCGGGGAGACGACCTTCACCTTCGCGACCATGGGATTCTTGCCGAAGAGTGTGCGCAGTACCTCGACACGGTCCCGGGGCAGGCCGTCCTCAAGGAAGACCCTCACCTCGAGGTTGTTGCTCCACGTGGAAATCAACAGGTTGACGTTGCCGGTAAGGTAGCGCGAGAAACCCAAAACAAAGAGGGAGAGGGCGACGACGAAGATTGCGAAACCGTGGAGCGCCTTGTGGCGCACCATTGCGAGGCATCCTTCCCCGACAAAGTACCCCAGCATCCTCAAAAGCTTCATCGTATATCTCTCCGAGTTTCCCGCCCCTCCAGGGAACTCATTCTCCGCTATCTACAACCCGTCCATTGTGCAGAATAACGACGCGTCCGCCGAAGTCGGCGATCAGTTGCCTATCGTGGGTGGCGACGACTACGGTAGTGCCCGCGGCGTTCACCTCCCTGAAGAGGCCGAGAATTTCGCGGGCCAACTGCGGATCCAGGTTGCCGGTTGGCTCGTCGGCGAGCAGTATAACGGGCCGGGTGATCAGCGCCCGGGCTATAGCCACCCGCTGCTGTTCTCCCCCTGACAATTCCTCCGGATAGGCCGCCATTCGTCCCTGGAGGCCGACCCACCTCAGCGCTTCGAAGGCTCGCCGCTTGCGTTCCTTTGCGGCGATGCCCATGATTTTCAGAAGGATGGAGACGTTTTCGTAGGTGGTCCTGGAGGAGATCAGCCGGAAATCCTGAAAAACCACGCCCAGACGCCTGCGAAAGTGGGGAAGCTGGCGTGATGTAAGGCCCGAGAGGTTGCGGCCTCCAACAAGAATCTGCCCGGAAGTGGGCCTGGTTTCCATGGTGACGTGTTTTAGAAGCGTACTTTTTCCCGCCCCCGACGGACCGGTGACGAAACAAAAATCCCGCGGGTGGATGTTCAGCGAGATGTCCACCAGCGCTTTCATTGCACCCTTGTAAGTCTTGTTCACGTGGTAGAAGCGGATCATGGGTTTTTGCCTAAGAGTTCGCTGGTGTCCTTACCGCAAGAGAACCGGGACCGCCAAACCGTTTCAGGCTGCTTTCATCCACGGGCGAATTTCACGCGGACTTTTTTACTCCAAGGAGCATTCCGTCTCCGGTTGCGATGCAGACGGAATCGAAGGAGCGTGCCGCTTCCTGGTGCATGCGACGAACGGCTTCGGCTTCGGGACCTTGTTCCATCAGGCGGCCGAAGAAGAAGGCGTTGTCGGCCATGAGCAGGCCTCCCGTTTTGAGGTTACGCTCCGCCCACCAGCCATAGGAGTCGTAGTTGCCCTTGTCCGCGTCGATAAAAACGGCGTCGAAAGGACCATAGGGTTCCAGTTGCGGCAGGATTACCATGGCCTCGCCTTCGATAACCGATGCCTTGTCCTGAAGTCCGGCCGTCCGCAGGTTCTCTCTCGCGACGGCGGCGTGCTTGGGAGAAGCCTCCACCGTCCACAAGTGGCCATCTTCCGGAAGTGCCCTGGCCATCCAGATAGCCGAGTAGGCCGCGAGTGTTCCGACCTCCACTACCTTCTTCGCTCCGGCGAGCCTGAGGAGGAGATATAGGAGTTTGCCTTCGGCCGGTCCGACCTGGATTTCCGGCATGCCCTCACTAGCGGGGGCGTCGAAAGCAACCTTAAGGGCATTGTCGTGGGGTGCGTGAATGGGGTCAAGGTAGGATACTATCTCTTCGCGTAGGTGTGTGGCGCCGGAACGGGTTTTACTATCTGCCATCGGTTTCCTCCATTAAACAGGTAAAGAATTAAGCGTTGTATGGCTTTGGGTAACCAAAACACATTACAGTCTAGCAGATTATCGCCCGGGTGTGTCCTTCCTCAATCAATACATTACCATCAAGACACTTTTAAAACCAGAATCAACCACCTCCCAAATTCCGCGATTGAAACGCCCGGGTCTTCGAAGCGCGGGTGCTTCTCGCGGGGAAGGAAACGTTTCCCGGAACGGGGAGGGCCATTCCTCCCCGCCCCACCTGTCTGCGTGCGGGCGGGACCCGCCCGCACAGGCAGGCGCAGGCAGGTACGGCGGGACAAGGCTCATCTGCGTTGTTCTTCGCTGGTTTGATACTCAATGTGGTTATATACTACGACTCCGCTCAAACCGGCTCGGCGCCCGGCATCTAAGCCGTCTCCGCCGACCTCGGTCCTCGGTTGAATGGCGGGTCCAGGATGACGAAGCCTTTTTTCGGCTTCAATAATGGGGTAAACTAAAAAGGATTTGCGCGCACAAGGCGCGGAAAGAGGTGAAGGTTTCAAGGTTTGGAGGGACACTTGATGAAAAAGTTACCTAAAGGTGTCTTGTTGGTGGGGCTGGCTCTGGCGTTGTTGCTCTTGATAACCGCCTGCGGGAAGGTAAAAACACCGCAGCAGGCAAAGAGCGCAACTAACGCTCCGGCTCCGGGACAAAGCGCTCGCGCAGCCACGTCGAAAAGTAAACCCCCGGCCGGTGTATCCGAACACGCCGAACCCGCGGTCAAACCAAGTACGAAACCAATGGAAGAGGTGCCTCCGGCGGGGACTCAACCGATTGCCGTTCTTCAAACCAAGCTGGGCAAGATAGAGATTCGCTTTTTTCCCCAAAAGGCGCCGAAAACCGTTAAGAACTTTATATATCTATGCAAAACCGGTTTCTATAACGGCACCAGGTTTCACCGGATAATTCCCGGCTTCATGATCCAGGGAGGAGACCCGAATACCAGGTCCGGGCCCGTTTCCACGTGGGGGCAGGGTGGCCATACCGATAAGTACGGCAATGAAATCACCGTAAAAGCGGAGTTCAACGACATCCACCACGCGAGGGGAATTGTTTCGATGGCCAGAGCGGCGAACCCGGATTCGGCCTCCTCACAGTTTTTCATCTGCGTAGCCGATGCCGGAGGGCTGGACCACCATTACACGGTTTTCGGCAAGGTCATCAAGGGCATGAACGTGGTTGACAAAATAGTCAATGCGCCCAGGGTAGGAGGAGTGCAGGATCCAGAGGACTCAAGGCCAAAAAATCCTGTTGCCATTGAAAAAGCATGGATCGAATACCGTCCCGTTTCAGCACACAAAACCAAGGCGCTTACCAGATAGCTTAAGGAGACGCTGCATGAAAGGATTAAAGAAACTTTCGCTCTTAGTCGTGGCTTTTTCGGTGGTGGCTTTCCTGTTGGCGGGTTGTTCAGGAGGGCAGGTAAAGATTGGAGTTGCGGCGCCGCTCACCGGTGAGCAGGCCAACGGGGGCAACGCGGTCCTCAACGGCGCCAGGCTGGCCGTGGACGATTGGAACGCCAAGGGTGGAGTCTTCGGAAAGAAGATAATTCTTATTGCGAAGGACGACATGGGAGACCCCGACCAGGCCGTCATGGTGGCCAAGGAATTGTCGAAGAAGGTGGACGTGGTCATAGGCCACTACAATTCCAACTGCACCCTGGCCGCGGAACCGATCTACGCCCGGGAAAACATGGTCATGATCACCCCTTCCTCGACCAATCCGGCGGTTACGGACAGTGGGTACCTGACTATCTTCCGGGTTTGCGGGAGAGACGATCAGCAGGGTAAACGAGCGGCTGAGTACGTCGCGAACCACTTTCCCGAGGCCAAAGTCGCGGTCATTAACGACAATTCCACCTATGGCCAGGATCTCGTTAACGAGTTTTTGAAGAACTACGAGTTTTTGACGAAAAGGGAAAGCGTCTTGTACTCTTCGATTCAAAGAACCGGTGTGGATATTCCGGCAGTTGTAGAGGGACTAAAAAAAGCGGAACCGACCATAGTGTACTTCGGTGGTCTATGGCCCCAGGGGGTCGAACTCGTTAAGGCCATGCGCGCTTCGGGTATGACGGCGACCTTCATGAGCGGCGACGGATGTTTTGATCCTTCATTCATCAAAAACGGTGGTTCCGATGTCGAAGGTACGCTTGTCACGTTCAGGCCCAACCAGGATAAATTGCCCGGGGCTAAGAAGATTCTGAAAGCCTACAGGAAGCGCTTCGGCAGACCGGGTTCCTATTCTCTCTATGCCTACACCGCCGTGGATATAGTACTTCAGGCTATTGTCAAAGCGGGGAGCACGGACGGCGTGGCGGTGGCGCACGAGCTACACAAGATGAGCTTTGATACACCCTTGGGAAAGTTTAAATTTGACGACCGTGGGGATCCGGAGAAGTCGCCCTACGTTATCTGGAAGGTTGAAAACGGAAGGTACGAAGAACTTCCAACGGCTACGCCGCCTGTTTCCCAGGCGCCTGTTGTGAAAAAACCAGCTAAGTAGAAGATCCTGGAAACAAAAAGGGCACCTCGCTATTTAGTATGGGTAATGTCACTTGGGAAAGACCCAACAACCCAAGATGAGCTTGAACAGTTCATTTTTGTAAGTCCTTAAGAATCAATATTATACGAAGATAGAAAGCAGGCGTGGCCTGCCTGCAGCAGGCAGGCACCTCCGAATGCAATTGATAGCCTTTGTTATTATGACGAATCTCGGTGAGAGTGATTTCGTCGGGTTCGCGCATCCCGATAGGGGTAGGGAGAACCGGTTACCCGGTCCCCCCTCCCTCCGAACCGG
>CAZIBS010000081.1:0-10430 GCA_964537405.1 uncultured Thermoanaerobaculia bacterium
GTGGATTCAGGGTTTCCTCCACTCTTGCCAAAACCGCTCTGATGTGTACAATGGAGGAGCCTTGGTCGGGGCGTAGCGCAGCCTGGTAGCGCACTTGGTTCGGGACCAAGGGGTCGAAGGTTCAAATCCTTTCGCCCCGACCAGTTTCAACCTTTCCCGCAAAGCTACCCAAAGGATGTATGGGAGTTCTACCGGTCTTTCAACGGATTATCTTCCCAGCCGTGGAACTTGCCGAGGCGGCGGTAGGCTTCCACGTAGGAGGCATAGTTGCGCCAGCCTTCCCTCACGGCGGCGATCTCGCCAACGGTCAGCTCCCGAACCGGCTTGGCGGGAGAGCCAAGGGCAAGACACCCGGCGGGTATGCGTTGGTGTTCGGTGACGAGCGCCCCTGCACCGATAATGACGTCCTCCTCAATCAGGCAATCGTCCAGCAAAATGGCACCCATACCGATAAGGGCGGGTCCCTTCACCGTGCACCCGTGGAGGATGGCGCCGTGGCCTATGACGACGCGCGGGCCGATGGAGAGGGGGTAACGGTCGTGGGTTGTGTGGAGTGCGCAGTTGTCCTGGACGTTCGTTTTTTCGCCTATGCGTATGAAGTGTACGTCACCCCGGATTGAAACGTTGCACCAGACGGAGGCGCCCTTTTCGATCGTCACGTCTCCGTTGATTCGGGCGGTGGGGTCCACGTGGACGGAGGGGTGGACGGAGGGGCTTTTCTCCAGGTGTGGCAGGCTCACGCGGCGCATACCTTGTTATTTCCCCCCTGCCGAGCCTGGTTCGCCGTTGTGCCTCACAAAAAGGTCGTAGGCCCAGAGGGCCGCCACGATGACGAGCGCCCAAAGGGAGAAGGCGCCCCATACCCAGTCGGGGTGCCCATTGGCCTGGAAGAAGGAAACCATCTTCCCGCCGATGATGGGGCCGAAGCCCAAGCCGAATGCCATGGGCAGGAATCCGTAGCCGATGTACAGGGCCAGCTTCTCCTTGGGGGCGATGAGAGAAACGTACTCCACCGAGCGGGGGCTGAACATCATTTCCCCGATGGACCAGATAGCGAGCGAGATGCCTACCGCCCACGCACCCACGGTATTACCCAGGATACCCACCGAGCCCACGGCCACGGCTGAAATCAGGATGCCGGCCATCATAGCGGGCAGGGCCCTGAAACGCGACATCCACTTACCGATGAATACCTGCAAGAGGACGATCATGATCGGGTCCACTGCCTGGAAATACTCGATGTGGGCCTTCATGGCCGGATCGATGCGCGTGATGAAGAGAGGGATGTTCGTGAATATCTGGCTGTAAAGCGCCCAAACCCCCGAAAAGATGACGATGAACAACAACAGGCGCACATCCCCAAAACGCTGAGGCTGCAAGAGTTGGGGAGTTGCTTTGCCCTCCTTTTCCCGGGCCCGCAAGGGCATGTCAATTAGCAGATTGAGGAGTATCCACCCGGCGGCGAGGACCCACGCGTTCAGCCCGGAAAGTTTCCCCAACGCGTCCAGGATGAAAACGGCTGCGATTCCCAGAACCGTGATAAACAGCCTCAGGTTGCCGAGCACAATGACCATCTCGTTCATGACGGTGAGGAAGGACTTGGACTTTGCCGACTGGTCCACCGGAAGGTTTTTGAAGAGGAATAGGGTCACCAGGAAGGCGATCCCCTCAACCACGCCGCTCGCGGTAAGCACGTAGGCCGAATGGTGGGTCAGCGTTCTCACGGTGTTGGCGAGAAAGGGGCCGAGGAAGGCGCCGACGTTGATAACCGTGTAATAGATGGAGAATCCCAGCGTACGGTTTGCATCGGTGGACGCGGCCTTAACGGTACCCGCAATGACCGGTTTCATCACCGCGCCGCCGAGCGAAATGACCATCAGTGCCGCGAACATCGAAGGAAAGGTGGTTGTTCTGCTCGCCAGGAAGTAGCCGCCGGTTATGATGACGAGAGAAACGACCATTGTTTCCCTGAAACCGTAGCGGTCCGCCAGGGCGCCTATCAGGATGGGAAGGAAGTAGCCCATGAAGAAGAGGGCGGAAATCAGCGTGTTTGCCCGAAGGTCGCCGAAGCCGAGGTCCTTGGCGAGGTAGATGACCAGGTAGGCCATCATGCAGTAGGAGGCGAGGCAATGCAGCAGTTCCGTAATGATGGCGCCCCAGAAGGTTCCGTTGAACTCGCCCATAACCGTTCTTAACTTTGAACCCATCCGCGCCTCCTCAAACGCCAAACGCAGATTTTAATGGAACGTTGTCCGACGCGCAACCCGGGGTAGGTGGTGGATTCCGGTGAAGCCCTTTTATTGTTTCCACGATATCCCCCGTTCGTGCTAGGATAGGGGTTTGTTAGGGAGCCTGGTGCGAATGGGCAACGAGCGGCTGGACGAATTTTCCATTGAACTTACGATGAAGGCAGGCCGGGTGCGCTTTCTGCTCTTGGACGTGGACGGTGTGCTGACGGACGGCGGCCTTTACTACGGGCCCGCCGGAGCCGAGTTCAAGCGCTTCGACGTGAAGGACGGCGCGGGCATCCACCTCGCGATGAGCCATGGCCTGGAAGTGGGGATTCTGACCGGTAAGAGTTCCGAGGTCGTATCCGCCCGGGCGAGGGAACTCGGCATTTCCCGCGTCGTTCAGGGTGCGGTCGATAAGAGGATCGGCCTCAAGAAGCTGTTGGAAGACGGCGAGTACACGATGGACGAAATAGGCTACGTCGGCGACGACGTCCTGGACCTGCCCGTCTTCAAAAGAGTTCTCTTCACCGCTTGTCCGGCTGACGCGCATCCTATGGTCCGTGCGCGGGCCGATCTGGTCTGCCGCAACATCGGAGGCCACGGAGTTGTCCGCGAAGTCATCGACTTTATCCTGACCGAGCGGGGCTGTATGGACGCAGTAGAAAGAGAATACTGGGAGGAGTAGAAGATGCATAACCTGTTCGGAACCATCAAATGGCTGTTGATTGTTCTCGTGTTGTTGCTGCTGATGCTCCTGTGTCTTGAAAACCTCCACGTTTTCGCCCCCTTTATTCTGCTGGCTGGCAAAAAGGAGTACGCACGGGTCCCCGTCTCACTCATTCTGATTCTTCCCTTCCTGGCTGCGTTCATAACCTTCTGGGTGGTGGGAATGCTCGACCAGGTGGATCACTTCCTGCTTGCTCGCGGGCTGAAGAAGCGAATCCGCGACCTTGAGCGGGAGGTGGACCAACTCCGCAAGCTTCCCATACGCGAGGGAACGGCCGCGCAGCAGAGGGTTGATAAGGAGAACGACGAGTGAACCTTTTTGGGCTTGAACCGGGAACAACGGTCTTCCTGATTCTCTTCTTCCTTCTTGGCCTCTTCATCGGCGCCCGGATTCCCTTCGGACGTGGTTCGAAAAAGACCGGTGATAAGGAGGGACCGAGACAATCGAGCCACTACATCATCGGTATGTACGCCATGCTGACCGGGGACGTGGAAACCGCCATCGAACACCTGGGCAAGGTCGTTGAACTCTCCACCGAACCGGTCGAGGTTTACCTCGCCCTCGGGGCACTCTACCGTAAGAGGGGCCAGGTGGACAGGGCCATACGAGTCCACCAGACGCTACTAACGCGAGCCGGTCTCCCCGACGCCGAAAGGGTTCTTGCCCTCAACGCCCTGGGGATGGACTTCCGGACCGGGGGCCTCATCGACCGCGCACTAAAGACCTTCCGCGACGCTCTGGCACTCAACCCGAAGGACCCCGACGCCCTATACAACCTCGTGAAGATCTCCGAAGACCTGGGCGAGTGGACCGACGCCTACGACTACGCCTCAAGGTTGCAGAAGATCAAGCGCCACAAGGACCCACGCCTCCTCTCATACCTTCTGGCGCAGAAGGGCAACGCCCTGGCAAACGACGGTCAACTCGTGAAAGCATCCTGGTCGCTCCATAGGGCAATCCGGCTCTTTTCCGAAAACATGGTGGCCTACACCTTTCTTATTCGTCTCTTCCTGAAGGCCGAAAAACCGGAAAAGGCGAAGAAGACTATTGCGAAGGCGGTCAAGCGCATACCTCATAGGGCCTTCATGGTGATGGGACTCCTGAAAGAGACCTACGCCGCCCTCGAAGACACCCGGGGATACCTGGAGGCGCTCCATACCCTTGGCCACAAACACCACCAAAAGCGCGCGCTCCTGCAGGAGCTTCAGGAGTACGCCGATCTCAGGCAGAAAGAGAGGATTCCCCCGGTTCTACGCGAACTGGTTGGCGGTTTCGGCCGCTCCCGCCTTGTACACCGCACCCTGTGGGACCTTGTTAGGCGCGGTCTTCTGGATGACGCCTTGTTTCCCGAATTGGCGGAGATCTTTGCCGGGAGCGACCAGATGCTCGATTTCTTCACCTGCATGAGCTGCGGCTATAAAACCCAGGAGATTCTCAACAGGTGCCCTAACTGCAAGGAGTGGAACTCTTTTTCAGACGGTGAGGGATAAAAGGATTTTCAGGATGACGGAGAAGATTGAATGGAGAAACCCTCCTCAAATACCTTCCGGTCACTGGCGGAGATATCGGCCTCGCTCCGCAAACACGCTGAACTCCCCCCCGTCACCGACCTTTCCTCCGCTCTCACAATGCTATTCCACCTCGATCCCGGCCGCTTGACCGCCAAGGTGAAGAGCCACACCCTCGTCCTCCACTCGGAAGATAAAGTTGTTCGCTTTGCCCTCTCCAACATTGAGGGCACGCTTCTCGAGTGGCTTTGGGATCACAGCTACACGACCATAAGGAGGGTAACGTGGTCTGCGGAATGATGGCTAAAGAACTGGATGCTTTTCTCCTCGCGGCTCTCAAGGAGGATGTACCCTACCAAGACCGTACAACCGAGGCCCTGGGTTGCGAGGAAGCAGTGGCGGCCGTCCTCATGGCGAAGGAGGCCCTCGTTCTCTGCGGCCTACCCGCCGCCTTCAGGGTTTTTGAACTTGCCGGGGATTGTAACTGCGAAGCCTTTGTAGCGGAAGGCAAGGAAATCGGCGCCGGAACCCGCATCGGCAAAGTTTTCGGGCCGCTTCCGGCCATTCTTCCGGCCGAACGCACCGCGCTGAACCTGCTTCAGCACCTCTCCGGAATCGCTACCCTTACGCTCAGCGCGGTCAGGGAAGTCTCCGGCGTCTCCGCCGACATCCTCGACACCCGCAAGACCACGCCGGGGCTGAGAAACCTTGAGAAGTACGCCGTGAAGACCGGGGGCGGGCTGAACCACCGAATGGGGCTCTCCGACGGTATATTGATAAAGGACAACCACATCGCGGCCGCCGGTTCCATCAAGGAAGCCGTGGCAAGAGTGAGGAGGCGTTCCGGAGCGCTTTGGCGCATTGAGGTCGAGGTTCAATCGATCGCAGAGATGCGGGAGGCCCTATCGGCCGGCGCCGATCTCATCCTCCTCGACAACATGTCCCTCGAAGAGATGGCCGAAGCCGTCAGAACACGGCCGGAAGGCGTTAAGCTGGAGGCCTCGGGCAACATGAAACCCGGGCGTCTCAAGAGTGTGGCCGAAACCGGCGTGGACTTCATCTCCGTTGGTGCCTTGACCCATTCCGCCCGCGCGGTTGACATTTCACTTGACCTCGCACGCAGGTAAAGAGCGGTCGCCCTCACACTAGGGGAAAACACTCCCATGGACGTAGAAAGGCTGAAGGAACTGGTGGGCTCTGGTTGGCCGGGATGCCGCATAGAGTATTACGAAGAGCTTACATCCACCAATGCCGCCGCCCTCTCCCGGTTTGACGAACTGGGTGAAGCGGCGCACGAAAGCGTTTTTATCGCCGGACGCCAGACGGCGGGCAGAGGTCGCTCAGGCCGCGTGTGGTACACAACTCCCGGCCGCGGCTTAACCCTGAGCGTGGCCTTGTATCCCAGGGAAACTTCAGGCCCCGGCGCTCTTTCGCTGCTTCCCATCGCGGGCGCCATAGCGGTTTTGCGCACGCTCTTGGATATGGGAGGACTGCGGTGTTGCTTGAAATGGCCCAACGATGTTGTAACGAACGAAAGGAAGATCTCCGGAACCATGGTGGAAGCTCGCTGGCGCGGCAAAGAGGTCTACGGCCTGGCCCTCGGCATAGGGGTTAACCTGAACCAGCGCCTTGAGGACCTTCCCCCTGAAACCACCGGCCGTGCCACCTCGCTTTTCCTGGAAACCGGCACGGAACTCCGTCTTGAAGAGTTTACGGCCGCCCTGCTTGTTCACCTGCGGCCACTTATCGGGAAGGCGATCGGTGACCCCGCTGAGATGGCCCTGATAGCCGCTCCCCACTGGATTCATAAGAAAGGAGATCTACTCGAAGTCTGTTTTGATGAAGGCGTGACCAGGGGTGCCTTTCAGGAAATCGACGAAGCCGGTACACTGCACCTGTTGTCAAAGGGGCGCGCCGTCGCCGTTCGATACGGGGACGTCCGCCGGCTGAGGAGACTACAATGATTTTTGTCATGGACGTAGGTAACACCAACACGACCGTCGCTCTCTTCGAAGCTTCCCGGATGGTTCACTTCTGGCGCCTGACCACTGCGCGGCACAGAACGCGTGACGAATGGAGCATGCTTCTTGATGGTTTGTTTCGTCTCAACAACCTGGAAGTAGGCGAGGTCGAGGCAATAGCGATCTCCTCCGTTGTGCCTCCGGCGGATGCGCCGATTCGCGAGATGTGCCTAAACTACTTCGGTATGGAACCGCTCTTCGTTGCGCCCGGAATAAAGACCGGCATACACATCCATTACGATCCACCGAGCGAGGTAGGCGCAGACCGCATCGTCAATGCGTTGGCGGTTTCTGCAATCCACGAGACTCCGGCAATCGTCGTCGATTTCGGCACGGCCACGACCTTCGATATGGTCGGAGAGAAAGGGGACTACATGGGAGGCGTAATCGCACCGGGAATCGGAATATCCTCCGAGGCGCTCTTCGCGAAGGCGGCCAAACTCCCAAAGGTGGAACTGGCCCGCCCACACGTGGTCATAGGCACGAGTACCGTGGGCTCCATGCAGTCAGGGCTCTACTGGGGATACACCGGTCTGGTCGAGGGAATCATCAAGAGAATGAAGAAAGAATTCGGCGACGTAAAGATAGTTGTCGCGACCGGCGGGCTCGCCGATGTCATCAAGAACGGATGTCCCAGCATAGACGTAGTCGATGAGACCCTTACCCTTAACGGCCTGCGCATTCTGCTGGAGCGCAACGTCAGGGGCTGACCGCGGAGGGTGGCGGCCGGGCTTTAAAAGCCATCGGCCCCCGATGGGCAATAATGGATAAAGAACTCCTGGAATACTTTGAAGGAATTGAAGAGGCTTTCTGCAGACATCGGGGTGCCCCCCTGCTGCTTTCCCCTCTGGATTTCGAAAAAGCTGTAGAGTGGTTTTCCGCCGGAGTCGCCCCGGAGATGGTAGAACGAGGCATCGACGCCTACTTCAAAAAACTGGCTAAAAGAAGATTCCCACAGAGAAGCGCAATCTGCGTCTCCTTCGCGGAGGGCGAGATTTTCAAGGAGTTGGAGGCCAGGCGCGTGGCGAAGATTGGCAAATCCGCCGGGTTAACCGAGGAAGAAGCGACTGAAAAGCGGATTGCTCTCTTCATCTCCTCCCGCATCCAGCTTCTCAGAAACTTTGGAGAAGACCCCGAAGCGCGCGAGGCCATGCCCCTCCTGCACCGTTTTACCGAAGAGGTGACCGTTGAACTCGAAGCGCTCGGCAAAGGCAATGAAGGCTCTCCCGCAAAACTCGAAGGGCGACTTGCGCCCCTGGACCAGGAACTGGGTAGGCTCGTTGTCCTCGAAAGTTCCAGGGAACTGGTTCAGGCGTGGAAGACGGAGGCGGAAAAACGCCTGGGCGACCTTGCCGACGCCATGGAACCGCGAGCCCTTAAACAGACGATAGGCCGCCTCGTGCGCCAAGCCGCCTGCTCCCACTGGAAGCTGCCCAGGCTCTCCCTCCTCTACATGGAATGACGGGAGCCGCAACGCCCCCTTCTCAACCTAAACTCTCTTTCACCCAAAATACGCTACAAACAAAGGCCAACACGCTATAGCCTTTTTTAGCCTACCTGTTGTTATTATAGCCATATATTCATTGACTATATAAGCCGAGTGCCTAATCGCTGTGCAACTTGCACAAAGCCCTTGGATTTCCGCACCTTAGAGAGTTTTTCACAGGGTTTTCAACAGGGTTTTCAACAGCTTCCGTGGAATAGTAAGAACTCTCAAATCTTGTGTTTACAAGTATTACAAAAGACATAACCTCGACAGATGACGCTTGACGCCCCGGCACTTTCTCCCTCTCCTGCGGTTCATTCTTGACAGGGACGGCTCGATCCCATATCTTTTCTGTGTTGCGAGGGGTGCGGCAAAGGTAGCCGCTGAGACGCGTGTTTCCCATCGGGACGGTCACGCGGGTCCTATGAACCTGATCCAGGTCCTCCGGCGGAGGAATTGCACAGACCTTTCCCCGCCGGTTTCCCCTACGGAGGTCTCATGGATACGCCGACAGCTCCCTCCAGTGACGGATACAAAGGGGGCGTTAAAGGTTGCAGAAAAGTTTACGTGACCGGTTCGCGGCCCGGTATCAAGGTTCCCTTCCGCGAAATCACCCTCTCCTCCAGCCCTTGCTCTTCCGGCGACACCCGCAACGAGCCCATTAGGCTATACGATACTTCGGGTCCCTACTCCGACCCGGGCGTCGAAATCTCCATAAAAGATGGGCTGCCGCCCTTACGCGAAGGATGGATATTGGAACGGGACGACGTAATCGCCGTATCACGCCGGGAAACACAACCGGGGATGCCGGGACACGGCCGGAGGATTCTTCGGGCAAGACCCGATTCGAACGTTACCCAGATGCACTACGCGAGGCGTGGCGTGATTACGCCCGAAATGGAATTCGCCGCCATTCGCGAGGGCGTTGAAGCCGAATTTGTCCGAAAGGAGCTTGCCTCCGGTAGGGCAATACTCCCGGCCAACATCAACCACCCCGAATGCGAACCAATGGTCATAGGCCGCGCATTTTTGGTAAAGATCAACGCCAATATCGGCAATTCCGCCATCACTTCCTCCATTGATGAAGAAGTTGAAAAGATGACGTGGGCTATCAAGTGGGGTTCGGATACCGTAATGGACCTCTCCACCGGCGAAGATATCCACCAAACCAGGGAGTGGATCGTCAGAAACTCTCCGGTGCCCATCGGCGCCGTCCCCATCTATCAGGCTCTCGAAAAAGCCGGAGGCAACCCCGGGGAACTCTCGTGGGAGATCTACCGCGACACGCTGGTAGAACAGGCCGAGCAGGGAGTCGACTACTTCACAATCCATGCGGGTGTTCTTTTAAGGTACATCCCCCTCACCGCCGGACGTACGACCGGCATTGTTTCCCGCGGCGGCTCCATCCTCGCCGCGTGGTGCCTGGCCCACCACGAAGAGAACTTTCTCTACACGCACTTCGGGGATATATGTGAGATCATGAAGGCCTACGACGTAGCCTTCTCACTCGGCGACGGACTCAGGCCCGGTTCCATTGCCGACGCCAACGACAGGGCGCAGTTCGCCGAACTCGAAACGCTGGGAGAATTGACTAAAATTGCCTGGAAACACGACGTCCAGGTAATGATAGAGGGCCCCGGCCACGTTCCGCTCAACAAAATCAAGGAAAATATCGACAGGCAGGTGGAACTCTGCCACGACGCTCCCTTCTACACGTTGGGACCTCTCGTCACCGACGTCTCACCCGCCTACGACCACATAACCTCCGCCATCGGCGCCGCGGTCATCGGGTGGATGGGTACGGCCATGCTCTGCTACGTCACTCCCAAGGAGCACCTGGGCCTGCCCGGAAAGAACGACGTTCGTGAAGGCGTCGTCTCCCACAAGATCGCCGCCCACGCCGCCGACGTCGCCAAGGGGCACCCCGGCGCCGTGGCTTGGGACAACGCCATCTCAAAGGCCCGCTTCGACTTCCGCTGGGAAGACCAGTTCGCCCTCTCACTCGATCCCGAGCGCGCCGGAAGCTATCACGACGAAACCATGCCATCCGAGGCCTCCGACCCCGCCCGCTTCTGCTCCATGTGCGGCCCTAAGTTCTGCTCCATGCGCATCACTCGCGAAGTCAGGGAGTACGCCGAAAAGCACCACTTGACCACCGGCGAAGCCCTCAAGGCCGGAATGGCCGGGAAGGCCGACGAATTCAGAGTAAATGGAAAGGAATCGCAACCGGGTGCGGCTAACCACTGAGGAAAAATAAGGCGTAGGGACTTCCCGGTAGGGGTAGGGAGAACCGGTTAGCCGGTCCCCTCCATCCGAACCGGACTGGCGATTCTTCCGTATCCGGCTCTCCAGCCGGTGGAGTCTACATCGAGACTAGCAGGCGCGGGCATGGGCTTCTTTAAGCACCGATTTTCATGGTACGGAACTACCCCTGATATTGGCGACTCGGAGGGTTAT
>CAZIBS010000082.1:0-10378 GCA_964537405.1 uncultured Thermoanaerobaculia bacterium
TGGGTTGTTGGGTCCTTCCCAAATGACATTACCCATACTAAATAGCGAGGTGCCAGAAAATAAATGGCGCGACGATACGTCCTTCGGTTAGAAAGTTAAATGGCGGATTTGGGTTGCGTACCGAATTTGTGTTCAAGAAAAAAAGCTACGGCGTGCGGGGCGCAGTTCGGACAGTAGCCGAAGCGGGTAATGAGGTGGTTGAGGGTGGCCCGCGCCGCTTCCCGCAGCGGTGGCGGCACCGCCTTAAAGCCCGGCGTTCCCAGCGACAGGAGCGCCCGTCCCACGGCTTCGACGCGATCAGCGTTCTTGTCCGTAAAGCTCTTTGAGAGTTTTGCAATTTCGGAAGAAAAGAGCGTTGAAAGGTCCAACTCTTCTTCGGGATTCTCGAGCGTCCAGGCCGCAACGCGGCCCAAAAGATTTTCCCTGAAGTGTTTTGGAGAATCGGCGATCCCAAGGTATTCTTCTATCTCGGCCATCAATTCCGCGTCCGGTTCCTCCCGTTTGCCGGTCGCCGGGACGTAGACATCCTTGCCGCTGAGGGCGGCGCGTACGTTGGTAAAGTAACGTACGAAAAGGTTTTCGTACTCTCCCTCCGGCATAAACTCCATGGCGCTGTAGATTTCCCTTTCAAGGAACCGCAGGTACTCTCCCCGGACCAGGCCGAGGGCTGCCTCGGCGTCGTGGTAACCCCCGTCGACCTTTAGTTGTAGGAAGAGGTAGAGGCTTTTGTCCTTCAGGAAGTCCCCGAGTTCGTCGAAGACCTCCATCGGTGTAAGGCAAGCGTTGGAGGGACGAAGAGCCGCGCTGTAGAGAATCTCCCTCAACTCTCGTGGAGAAGCGCCGAATCTACCTTCGTAAATAGGGGTGTCGCGGTATTCGTCCCTCATCAGGGGCAGGAGTTCCTTTAGAGTTCTCAGTCGCCGCGGCGTGTATTTGTCGTCGTGCGATGGCGCCTCTCCGGCGTAGATGCGGGCCTTTTCCAGGGGCGTCAACTGTGCGGCCAGCGACCGCAGATCCTCCGGAAAGTGGTCGGGTGTTGGCCTGTTCAAGCGCGTCAGGATGGCCCAGAGAGCCACGACGAAGGCCACGTGTGGAGCAATATGCTTGTTGCGGCCGATTCGCTTCAGCATGATCTCGTATATGCTCTCTTCCTTTTGTCTTTCGAGCAGGTAGGGCACGGTAATGAGAATCATCCGGCCCTTGAAGGAGGCAAAATCGGGTGATTCCTTGAAGGTGTCAAGGTGGCGTTCGTTTGAAGTCGCGAAGAGGACAAGATTCAGGTAAAGGTTCGCCGATTCAAGGGACAATTCGCTCCTTTCGGTGGCCGACAGGAGATACTTGTTGAGTTCCGCCGCCCGTGTAAGAAAATCCGAAAACTCGACAAGGCCGTTGTTCGCATCCACCAAGTCTCCATAGAGGTGGGTAAGGTTGAGGTGTTGCAGAGCCGTGGGAAGGTTCTTGAGGGAACTGTCAAGCGTTATCTGGCGGCTTCCGGCATCGGGCGTCTGTTGTGGAGACACCGTGACGGCGCCCCGCCTGTACCTCCTGGAGAGGAAGAGCCTCCTGACCTGAACGTGTTTCAGGATGGATGCGGAATCGCCGTTGTACTCCTGGAGAAGGGCGTCGTAGATCATGCGGCAACGGGGGCATAGGTCGCCGTTCTGGAGACGGTACGTAGAGAAAAACCGGCGCCGTTCGTTTTCCGGTGCCTCATCAAGAAGGGCGCGCAAGATTTCCATCCTCCGGGTCTTGGGTATGAGAAAGAGCGGTGAATCTCCCAACTCGCACGGTATAACGACATCCAGCTTATCGGAGGGAAGGTGGGCGTAGCTCTCCTCTGCATCCCCGGCCCTTTCGGCGGAACCGCCGCGGTGGCTCCCGAAACCCAGGGTCGGAACTTCGTCGGACTTGGGAAAAACCCAACTGAAGGAGTACAGGGCGCCCTCGTGAGACAAGCTGTAGGCCTTGCAGCCGCGCATCAGCAGCTCGACTATCAGGCTCTTTGAAGAGCCGTTCGGGCCGTGCAGGTGAATCATGCGGTCGGCCCGTCCCTCCGTCACAAAGTTCTTGAGGGCCTCGTAGACGGCGAGAACGGTTTCCTCCTGTCCCATCAGCGCTTGGTCGGTACACTGGCCGAAGGGTGCGTCAAAGAGTTTGAAGCGTTTGGCCGGTTCACCTAAAACAAGGCTCTCCTCCACTCCGAAGTATTCCAGCATATCCACGATATACTGCGGGGCGTTGCGGCTCAGGGAGTAAGGCGACGCTTTGAGGCTCTCGAAGAACTCATTGAAAGATTTTATGCGGCCGTTGGCCCGGTAGAGTTCTCGCGTTTTTTCCAACAACGGGGTTAAGAGGGGATCAATTCCGGTCATGGCGTCCTCCTGTTCAAAAGATAGCTCACGCAGTCCGTTGCCGCAAGTTATAACTTCATTCTCCCGGGGCTTGTATAATGGTTTTGGAGGCAGTCGCTATGGCGGAACTTCAAGACCCCGTCTTCTCAATCCACCTGAATACTGAGAAAGGTATGCGCGGCGGGGAGGTACAGTGTCTCGGACTGGTACGGCGCCTGGAGGCGCTGGGACACCGCTGTCTCCTCGCCGCGGCCCCGGATTCCCCACTCCTCAGGAAAGCCGAAGAGGCTGGAGTGCAGACCCTCTCGTGGCGTTTCCGGGGAGAATGGGACCTTGCGGCCGCCGGCAGGTTGAGGAGGCTGCTGCGAGTCAGAGAGCCGGTTGTCCTACACGCCCACACCGCCCACGCGCTGACCCCCGCCCTCTTCGCGGCCGTAGGAAAGAGCCGGGTTCGCGTCGTTGCCGGCAGGAGGGTCTCCTTCCCATTGCGATCCCGTCTCTCGCTTCTGAAGTACAACCGGGCCGACACCGTTGTCGCGGTGAGCGGTGAAATTGCCCGGTCCCTATCAGCGCGAGGCGTGTCTTCGGAGAAGATCAAAGTCATCCACAGCGGCGTCGACGCGGGCAGATTCAAAGACCTTCCCGGCCGACAAGAGGCGAGAGCGGTTCTAAAGCTGTCTCCGGAGATTCCCGTTCTCGGCGTGGTTGGGGCGCTTGTCGGCCACAAGGGTCACCGGGTTCTCTTTGAAGCGCTTAGAGGGTTGGAAGGCAAAAGGAAAATGGAGCTCCTCCTGGCCGGGGAGGGAGAATTGCGGGGAGAGCTTGAAACCCTTGGTGGGATTTTCGGGTTGCGGGTACGCTTCCTTGGACACCTCGACGACCTGAGAGTCTTCTACGCGGCACTGGACGGGTTGGTCCTGCCGTCCGTCTCCGGCGAGGGCTCGCCCGGAGCAATCAAGGAGGCGGCTCTCTGCGGAGTGGCGGTTATTGCAACCGACGTGAGCGGCACAAGCGAGATTCTACGGCCCGGCAAAGAGGCGTTGATAGTTCCACCAAGTGATATTGGAAAACTCAGGGAAGCTCTGCAACTATTTCTCAGTGACAACGGCCTCGCGGTCCGGCTGGCGGAAGCGGCCCGAAAAAGGGTTGAACTCTTTTCGATGGAACGCATGGCGGTCGCTCACGCTGAATTGTACGCGGAACTCCTCAGCGCGGTTCCGAAGGGTCGCTCTTGATCCACCGGCAGTATGGAAAGATTTTCTTTAGGAAAGCGCGGAACTCGCCTGGGGCGAGCGGCGAGCTGAAGGTTGCCAGGACTCCATAATCCTGAAGTACTTCCAGCGTTTCGACGGTGTTGTGGACCGTCAGGGCCGCCACCTGCACGTCGCAGGTATTCGGAGAGGTCAGGATGCGCCTGCATATTTCAAGTCCGCTCCAACGCTCACTGTCCAGGTCCACAAGGACGACGTGGGGGATGAAGTCTACGAGCGCCATTCCAATATCGAAACCAGAGGAGGCCAGCAGGACGGATATATCCTCGGACCACTCCTCCACGGCCTTTGTCGTACCGGCCATTTTCTCCGGCACCGCCATCAGGAGCCGTTTTCTACCGGCAAGCAGTCCCTCGGGAAGAGGCATTCCCCGGGCAAGAATGAAGGCGTCAAGGTCGCGCCGGAGTATCCGGTGGTGGCCTCCGGGGGTAGTGTAAGAGTCGAGGAGTCCCCGTTTCAACCAATTCCGGATCGTGTAGGGACTCATGTTGCAGTAGCGTCCGGCTTCCCAAGTCGTAAGGACCTTTTTATGGTGCACCTTGCTCCCCAACGGGCTTCGCGGTTGTCGGCCGAGGCGTCGATTCGGTAAGAACCGCTCCTTGCAACACTCCACCGTCTTCGACGCGGATGTGTGGTGTCTTTACATTACCGACAATCCTGCCGCCGGGCGCTAGGTGCAGGCTGTTCAACGCCTGAATATTTCCCTCAACGGTACCGTGAATAGCCACTTCGCCGGCTTTGAGCGGCCCCACGACCTTGCCTCCCCTCTCCACGGTAATCTTCCCGGAAGCTTCGGTCTCTCCCTCGATCAAACCCTTTATCACGAAGTCTCCCTCTACATAAATACGTCCCATGAACCGGGCGGAAGAATCTAAGATCGAACTCACGAATACCTCCCGCGATCACTATACCAGAATCCACCGTCCAACCGGGGAGACGCTGGAACGGAAGATAGGCGTTAGTAGGTGATTGCGGGATTACCGTAGGCAACCTAGACGGGTTCACCATTCCAGACCCCGGGCGCGCTAAACGCCCGCTGGATGCAATCCGGCGCTATGCCAACACCCGGCCGGCCGAAGGAAGAGTGTACGGGAGGCTGCAAGTAACGTATACTACTGAACTATGATTGGTAGACGAACAACCGGAATAATAGCGTTATGGCTGGCGGTGGGAATGGCTGCGATGGCGTCCATGCCTCCCAGGCGGAGCGAGGCGCTGGACCCGGCAATGCGGTGGGATAGGGACTTTGACCTGCTGTTGGAGATGGAGGCCGTACCTACGCTCGCGGAAAGAAAGCTGGCTCTGCAACGAAAGACCCTGCTGTCGGAGCGCCGCTCCAAAACAAAGGAACTCCGGGATTTAAAGAACCGCCTCACGGCGATAACGGGAAGTTTTTCCTCCTCCGATGTTCTCAGGGAAATGCTGAGGCAGAAAGTGGATAACATGGATTCGGCGCGCACAAATCTGAAGAGAGAGATCCGGGAAACAGTGCGGCGCATCGAGGAGATTGACAAAGCTCTAAAATGGTTGCCCGCGCGGGCAAAGCCGCTTAAGGAGTAGCATTTGAGGATTCTCCTGGCCGAAGACAGAACAAGCCTGAGAAGCGCCCTCGCGGAGTCCATGGAGCGGGCCGGTTACGATGTGGAGCAGGCGGCCGAGGGTAAGAGCGCCATGTCCATGGTTGAGGACGGCGGCTACGACTGCGCCGTCTTCGACCTGAAGATGCCGGTTCACAACGGCATGGAGCTGCTTCGAACCAGCCGCGCGTTGAATCCCCTCGCCCCCGTTGTGTTGCTGACGGCTTACGGTTCAGTCGAGACGGCCGTTACATCCATGAAAGAGGGCGCATTCGATTTCATCCAGAAACCGGTTGACACCAGCCATCTCCTGCTCGTTATTCAGCGGGCGCTTGAAGAGAGCCGCAGGGGAAAGGTCCATGCGGCCACCGCCTCCGACCTCTCGCGCCTGCCTTCTTTTCAGGGCATCAGGGGAAGCAGCCGTTCTCTTGTCCTGGCGCAGCAGGAGGCCGCCCGCGTTGCGGCGACCGACGCGCCCTGCCTGATCCTGGGAGAGACGGGCGTGGGCAAGGAACTCTTCGCCAGGGCTATTCACGACGCTGGCAAGCGAAAGAAACAGCCATTCGTTGCGGTGAATTGCGCCGCCATTCCGGAAACGCTGCTCGAGAACGAACTCTTCGGCCACGAAAAGGGCGCCTATACCGGCGCCCACAACCAGGCAATAGGCAAGTTTGAGTACGCCCACAGGGGTACCATCTTTATGGACGAAATCGGTGAGATGGGAACGTCGCTCCAGGCAAAACTTCTCAGGGTCCTTGAAGACGGTCGCTTTACGCGCATAGGCGGCACACAACGGGTTGTTGTCGATGTCCGGTTGCTCTGTGCCACAAACAGGAACCTGGATAAGATGGTTGAGCTGGGAGAGTTCAGGCGCGACCTTTACTACCGGTTAAACGTTTTTCCCATCCTGATTCCTCCGTTGAGAGAGCGCCGTGAAGACATTCCGGAACTGGCGGAATACTTCGCGGAGCACTACCGAAAGGAGCTGGCCCTGCCGAGACTGGAACTCGCGGAAGATAGCGTCGCCTGGCTCTCCGAACAACCATGGCCGGGCAACGTCAGACAATTGATGAACCAAATCGAAAGGGCGGCCATTCTCGTCGGCGGGGACCTGGTAATCCGAGCGAGCCAGTTTGAAAACAGCGCCGCTTCCTCCTACCGGCCGTCCTCTGGTACACTGTCCTTTGACGCACCGGACCAACCGGAGGCGTGGATCGAGGCGGAGGCCGAGTGGCGGGCAAAAGAGATTTTGAAACGTTGCAACGGCGACACGAAGCGGGCAGCCGCCCTATTGGGGATAAGCCCTGATCGTTTGAAAACACTGTCCGGGAAGTGACAGGAATAAGATCGAAGGCGCGTCATACCAAGAGCGGTCCATCCCGACCCGGTTTGACGCGGCCATAACAATAAAACTAAGGAGAAGAAAATGAACGAAGGCGGCAACGGCATCCAGCAGCCAAAACGCGTAAGGTGGGGTCTCATACTGGTACTCGCGGTCATTGTGTTTGTCATCCTCGGCGGCATCCTGGTGGTTGTGGGCTTCGCGGCGCTAATGAAGGGCCGGCAGGTATCGGTCGAACCCGATTCCACCCTGGTGCTGAACCTCGACCGTCCGCTTCAGGAAACCCCGCCGGATCCCCTGCTGACCCAGCTCTTCCACAAGAAGGTTTACTCGGTTTTCGAGGTAACGAGGGCCATAGACAAGGCGGCCGCGGATCGCCGGATCAAAAACCTTCTCTTGAACATAGGTTCTTTTCACAGTGGGTTCGGGCAGATCCAGGACCTCCGCGGCGCCGTGAAGCGTTTCGAGAAGAGCGGCAAACCGGTTTGGGCCTACTTCGAGGCTACCGGCAACGGCGGCTATTACCTGGCCAGTGCGGCCGACAAAGTTTACGCTCCGCCGACGGCATACCTGGCACTCTCGGGGTTGGCCGTAGAAATGCCCTTTTACCGCGGTATCTTCGACAAGCTCCGGATAGAACCCCAGCTCTACCATATTGGGAAATACAAGTCTTACTCCGATATGTTTATGCTGAAAGACATGAGCAAGGCACAACGCGAAGCAACGAACGCCATTCTGGACAGCCTCTACGGCCAACTGGTCAGCGGGATAGCCGAGGGCCGGAAGCTCACCTCCGACGAGGTAAAGAAGGACATAGACAACGGTTTCCTGAGAGGAAGCCAGCTTACCAAGCTAAGACTCGTAGACGGCCTGCTGTACAGCGACCAGGTTGAAGACGCCCTGAAGCGGGCAAACGGAAACCGGCAGAGGTGGCGTTACATAACCCTCGGCAATTACGCCAAGGACAGGCGCTTCAGCTTCTCCCCGGGAGCCGGGAACGCCATAGGTTTAGTAGTTGCAAGCGGCGGTATCGTTGGCGGAGAAGGCGAGGGTTCCTCCGTGGCCATGGGCAAAAACCTGGGGGCGGCGAGCGCCATTAAGTGGCTTAGAGAGGTTGGACGGGACAACTCCATCAAGGCGGTTGTTCTGAGGGTGAACAGTCCCGGCGGCTCCGGCCTGGCATCCGACCTTATCTGGCGGCAGGTGGAAGTCCTGAAAAAATCCAAGCCGGTCGTGGTTTCCATGTCTAACGTGGCCGGGTCCGGCGGTTACTACATCGCCATGGGCGCCAATGCCATAGTCGCGGAACCCGGGACCATTACCGGCTCCATAGGCGTGATTTCCGGAAAGTTTGTCCTGAAAGGCCTGCTCGACTGGGCCGGCTACAACCAAGTTACCCTAAAGAGGGGCGCCAACGCGGACATGATGAGCGCCTACCATCCCTTCACCCCCGCCCAGGAAACAATAATCAAGGCCCAGATGGCGGCCTTTTACAAGGACTTCGTTTCCAAGGCGGCGCAGGGCAGACACATGACCTTCAAACAGATAGACGCCATTGGGCGCGGTCGCATCTGGTCGGGTGAGGATGCCCTGAAGATCGGCCTGGTTGACAAGTTGGGTGGAATAGATACCGCCATTGCCTTGGCTAAAGAGAAGGCTGGAATAAGCAAAACGGCGAAGGTACGCATCAAGTTGTATCCCCGCCCAAAAACCATCTTTGAATCTCTCTTCAACACGGACCTCAACGACCTTTCGAGGGCCCGGGCGCTCAGCAACCTGCCGCCCCAGTTCCTGCAGGCTTACGAAGACTACGAAAGACTGGCGCCCCTGAACTCTGATCCGGTGGCCCTGATTACACCGATCAGAATTAAGATGTAAAGCGTAACTTGCTGATAAACAAGTGAGTTGCATGCCAGGGGCTTGACTTTTAAGACCGAAGATGCTATCATCGCTTTATGAATACAAAGAGAGCGAAGATACTCTTGCAATTTTTCGGCCTATGTACACTTGTGGGGTGTATGCTTTTAACCAACGTCTGGAGCAAGCCAGGGACACTGGAACAGAGGTCCGTAATCGGAGAGACCGGCAACAAGAGTCCCCACTCTCTCCGAATCGAAGTATCGGTTATTCTAAGAAGAGCGTTGAAGACCCACGGCCGGCGCTGGTCGTCCGCCGATTTTCGGGGTGCCGTGGATGGCATTACGGACGTAGTGGAGCGCTATCACTTTTCTCCGGCCCTGGTCATGAGCCTCATCAAAACCGAGAGTTCCTTCAACGTGGACGCCGTATCACCCGTTGGAGCGGTAGGCCTTACCCAACTGATGCCTTCGACGGCGGCCTTTACGGCCAACACGACCAAAGTTCCGTACCACGGCCCCGCCGACCTCTTCAACGCCGGTAAAAACATTCGCCTCGGCTTCGCTTACCTGAACCTGATGGAACAAACCTACGGTTCCATTGAAGCGGCTCTTGTAGCCTACAACTGTGGACCGGCCATACTGGAGGGACGTCCGGCCGCAAAGGGATTGCCGCGAATTCCCTACCGGCGCAACGTGTGGAACGCCGAGTGCTCCTTTTCAACGTGGATAGAGACATCATGAACCAGACTCCACCACCCGAACCGAAGACCGAGGGTGGCGGAGTCGTGGCAACGCTGCTTCGAGCATCAAATCGGTGAAGGCAACAACGCGGATGAGCCTTGTCCCACCGCACTAATTCCGGTGCGGGTGGTAAACCCCGGTGGAGTTGCCACTGGCTTTTTCGCTTCGGTGGAGTTAGATTCTATACTTGGAAAGGAAAACGCTTATGACAGAAAACTTTGAAAGCCGCATACGCGAAGTGATCGAAAAGATTCGACCGGCCCTCCAGATGGACGGTGGAGACATCGAGATCGTGGAGATCACCGAGCCCGATATGAAGGTCAGGCTTGTCGGTGCCTGTCACTCCTGCCCCAGCGCCGTCTACACGCTCTACCAGGGTGTTTACGGCGAACTAAAGCGCTCCATACCGGAGTTTGGTGAACTGATTGCCGTCTGACGCCCACGCAAAGATACCTATCGATACGCGAAAGGCCCTTCTGGTTCTCGCCAGGCGAGCGGTGGAAACCTTCCTGGCAGAGGGGCGTCGGCTGCGGAAAGGAAAGGACTACGGTGCGGTTGCGCCGGAGGCGCGCGGTGCCTTTGTCACCCTCAAGACCGATAACGGTGATCTGAGAGGGTGCATCGGCACTATCTATCCCGTCGGCCCGCTTGACGAAACCATTGTTCGCATGGCCGTCGCCGCAGCGGTGGAAGACCCGCGCTTCCCCACCGTCGTTTTGCCGGAACTCCAAAACCTCAAAATAGAACTCTCCGCCCTCACCGTGCCCGAACGCGTCCCGGACTTGGACGCCATAAAGGTGGGCCGCCATGGCCTCATCGTGACGCGCGGTTTCCAAAAAGGGCTGCTTTTGCCGCAGGTCGCTCCCGAATGGGGTTGGGATCGGGTGACTTTTCTGAACCACACCTGCATGAAAGCCGGCCTTCCACCCAATAGCTGGAAAAGCCCCGATACCACCATAGAGTGGTTCGAGGCCGAGGTCTGGGGCGAGGATTTTCGGCCGCCAACGGGCGGGTGATATTTTCAATCAATCGCGATCGGATGATCGCTCCTACGTGGGATGGATAGAGCCGATTTCAGCACCCTGCTATTCGTAGGAGCCGTTGTCGGGCGGCGATACTCATCTTGAACAGTTGATAGCGTTTTTCACAGGGTAGGGGAGTGTCACACCACCGTAAAATAATCCCGACTTTTCTAATTAGGGATAATGGTTAATTGTAAGTCTTTGAAAAATAAGGC
>CAZIBS010000083.1:0-10211 GCA_964537405.1 uncultured Thermoanaerobaculia bacterium
TGAGGGTGGTTTTCTCCGTGTGCCCTGTGATCTCTTTTGAGGGGAGATTTCCATTAAGTCCGACAGGGGACATTATCCCGGGAATAGGGAATCTTATTAGCTGGAAGCCCCGGTAAACAGGATTTCTTGTTGCATTGAACATCAACGGAGCAGCTACTTTTTGTGGCAGGCGTCACAGCCGTTTATGGCTAAGAGATATGGTCGATTAGAGCTGTGCGGCAAGTGGCAGGAGAGACAGGTGAGCGGTTGCTTTGTGCGAGGGTCAATGGCCGGCGGCAACGTGGGGTGGTTAACCACGGGGTGGTTGCTAATCTTGTTCGGGTGGCATTGAATGCAGAGCTTTGCCGGAGGAAGGCGGGTGAACCCCTTCGTATTGCCGCCATGGGGCGTGTGGCACTTTGAGCACTGGCCTTCCACCACCGGTTTATGCCTTGACACGGCCTTCTCGGCCTCCTTGCGGAGGTTTTCATGGCAGGTGAGGCAAAGGACGTGCTGATTGTGCGTCAGGAGGTCAGGTGTATCGGAGGCGTGGGGTGTGTGGCACACGAGACATTGTCCTTTCGCCACCGGTGGATGGGGATAGGCTGCCTCAGCCGCGGCTTTGATGTCGTCGTGGCACTCGAAACAAAGATCTGGCAGCGATTCTTGCAGAGCGTAAGGCTTGCTCTTGGTGGAGGCATGGCAGACGTCGCATTCGCCCGCGGCCACCGGGGGGTGAGCGTATGTTTTCAACATTCCGCCCTGGTTGGAACCGTGGGGATCGTGGCAGGTAATGCACTGGTCTGCTTTGACGCGCATGCCGTGGTGGGCCTTTACAAGATCCGAGGGATCGTGGCACATCACGCACAATTCCGCGGGCGGGCTCACGAGCCCCTTGGGCTGGTTCCCTTCGTGGGGTTCATGGCACATCAGGCAGTCACCCTCCGCCGCGGGCGGGTGGGAGTGCTTTTTCTTGATGTCTTTGGCAATCTTTATATGGCACGTAAGGCACAGTGCGCCACCCTGCTTTCGCGTCAGAGCGGCTCCGGCTGAAAAGTGCGGTTCGTGGCACTCAAGGCAGCGTTTTTGGGCCACCGGCTTGTGTACCCACTTACCGGTAGGTTTGGCTTGGCCGGGGTGACATGATATGCACAGTTTTTTTGGCGGCAAGATCAGGAGTTTCTCATTGCGCGACCCGTGCGGATTGTGGCAGTCGAGACACTCGCCTGCCGCGAAAGGCGGGTGCTGCTTACCCCCCTTTGGTGGCGAGGCGAGGTCGTCGTGGCACATGAAGCATAGTTCCGGAACCTTTTCCGCGAGTTCCATCTTGCCGTTTTTCGAATGGCCCGTGTGGCAACTGTCACAGCCCTCGGCGACGGGAGGATGAATGCCGCGCATGAGAAGGTATTTATTGGTAGAAGTATGGGGATCGTGACACTGGGTGCAGTCTACTTTGCTGAGTTCCGCACCGAAGTGTTTGGCGATGAGTTTCTTGCCGGACAAGTCGTGGCACATCCCGCAGAGCTTGCTTGTAGGAATCGTGACCAGGAGGGCTTTTCCGTTAGAGGAGTGAGGGGAATGACAGGTCGTGCAGTCGCCTTCTTCCACCGGCGGATGCACGTGGGTCAGGTTATCCTTTCGGTCGTGGCAGGAATAGCAAAGATCGGGGACCGGTTTTTTCAGGAATACTTTGCTGCTGTCACTGCCGTGCGGGTTGTGACAGTTAAGACAAGCCTTGCCGTTCCTGGTGGGAGGGTGAACCGTCTTTCCTTTAAGGATATCTTCATGGCACGCCAGGCAAAGACCGGGCGCCGCCTGCTTCAGCAGGTGCTTGCGAGCCCCTCCATGAGGGGTGTGGCAAGCGGTGCACATGCCCTCTTTTACGGGAAAGTGCAGGTACTTTTTCTTGATGATGGCGGGATGACAATTCCCACAAAGTTTTACTTGACCGGCTTTTAGCAGGGTGGGCTGATCGGACGCGTGGGGGTTGTGGCATTGCGTACAGTGGCCTTCTTTGGCGGGGGGATGGGGGACCTTTCCGGCAGCTATGCCGTCGTGGCACATACCGCACAACTCGCCCACATTCTCCTTCAGCAGGTGAGGCTTCCTGGATTCGTGAGGCAGGTGGCACGTGAGGCAGTCGCCTTCCGCCACGGGTGGATGGCTGGATTTTCCCTTACCAATGGCGTCGTGGCACATCAGGCAGAGTTTTTCCGGCGGAGCGATCAGGAGCTTGTCATTGGTGGAACTATGGGGCTTGTGACAATCAAGGCAATCCCCGTCGGCATAGGGAGGATGACGGGATACGGGTTTATCCATGCCCGGATGACAGGTCGTACACAATTTTCCGGGCGCCCGGACCAGCAACTTCGGAATGTCTGAGGCATGTGGCATGTGGCATACCAGGCAATCGCCATCCTTGACCGGAGAGTGAACGTGGCCCTTGCCGGGTATATCGTCGTGGCACATCAGGCAGAGGTCCGGGACCTTATCCACCAGCGCAACTTTAGCCGATCCCATTTTATGGCAGATATCGCAGTCACCGTCCTTGAAGGGCGGGTGCAGATTGTCCCGCAGCATGGCCCGGCTATCAGAACCGTGGGGGTTGTGGCATCCGGTACACGAGCCCGGGGGCAGGGTAAAGCCTTTGTGGCTGCTCTTTAACCCCCCGATGTCGTGACAGGAAACGCACAGTTTATCCACCCCGGTCTTAAGCAGGTATGGAGAGGCGCCTGGATGTGGATCGTGGCAGTTGAGACAGCTGTCCCCGGCTGCCGGGTGAGCGTATTTCTCACCGAGCCTTTTCTTGATGTCCCCGTGACACTTTAAACAGAGGGTGTTGCCACCGGCTATTAGCAAATACCTGCGGCCGGAATCGTGGGGATCGTGGCAGGTAAGACACTCCTTGCCGTTTTGGAATTCGTGAGCCGATCCTTCCCCTGTTTTCCGAACGAAGCCCTTGTGACAAATGACGCACAGCGCCCGGCCACCCCCGGCGTGGAGGATGTTTACGTTGGCAATACCGTGTGGCCTGTGGCACCACATACACTGTTTATCTTTTAGGGGCTTATGGGCCGTTGGTGATGCGACCAGCTTCCCCACCCGCGGGTGGCACTTGATGCAACCGCGATCAGAAGTTTCCAGTCTCCCGCGCCCGGCGTATACGGCAACGGCGAGTGCGGCGGCCAGCGCGGCAACCATCGCTATTCTAAGAAAACGCCCTTTGTTGATGCGCGTCATCATCATCACTGATTCGTTCATCCTATGCCGACGGCATTCAAGCCGACCCCATGTCTATGCCCGGTGAGGCCACCGTTTCGCGTAGATTCGGGCCGGGTACTCCACGGCGAGTTCGTGATCCCACGCGGCGAGGATAGCATTCCGCTCATTCTTGCGATAGACCTCAAGAACGTTGGCTTTCACCGCATTGAAAGCCAGGGGTGGGCCGGTTCGGCGGCTTACCACCTTCACCAGGATGATGCCGTAAGGTGTTTGGTAGGGACCAACTACTTTTCCCACCCCGGCGGCCAGGATCAGGGATCCAACTTTTGTCCCAACGAGATTTGACAGTGCCGGCAATCCAACCCAACCTATAGAACCGCCCCTTGACGCCGTCTCCTTGTCCACCGAGTACCGCTTCACCAGGGATGCGAACTCCAAGGGGTTTGCCTTCAACGCCACCGAGAGCTTTTCTATTGTTTGTACGTCATTCAGGACCAGGATGGCCAACTTGCTCTCCGGGTTGGCCGCCAGTTCAGTTTTGTGCCCTAAGAAGTAATTCTCGAGTACGCCGTTTTCCGGAACGAAGGTTTCGATATAGCGGGCGCGGGCTACTTTGTATAGAAAGGCGTGGATTCGGTTCCATGATTTTGCACGGAAGGCCGGGTCGTGGTCAATAGCGGCTTGCTTAGCTAAGAACACAAGTTTACGCTGCTCAACCAACTTTTTCAGGAATTGCTTTTTCACCTCCGGCCCGAGCATATGGGAGCGGACCGCCCCGTTGAAAGAGAGCCTCATGAAGGCGTCCAGGTCAGCCAGGCTTATTTTTTCGGTGGCTCCCACCTCGGCGACCACCTCGGCGTTGTCTCCCTTTCTGCCGACAAGGTCGTTGGGCGCCTTATCGATAGGCGCCGCGTACATTTTGACCGGGACCTTCGCCAACAAAGCGTTCAACCCTACGTGACCGAGGCTCCCGCGCACACGCCGCCGCCATAAGGCGGTAAAGGCAGCCTTGTTTCTCTCAAAATCCGAGCGCGTAGCCGTCGGCCCTATCTTCAACACCTGGATCACGTGGTAGCCGAAGGAAGAATGAACCGGCGGCGATATTCCACCTTCAGGCAGAGAGAAAGCAGCCTTAGCGAAGGCCGGATCAAGACGTTCCCTGGAAACCCACCCGATGTCTCCGCCTTTTTGCTTGCTCCCTTTGTCAATGGAATATTTTTCGGCGAGCGTCGCAAAGGCGGCGCCCCTTTTCAGCATACCGTAGACGGTCTCCGCGGTTGCCTTGTCTTTACAGAGTATGTGGCGAAGGTGACGGCGTTCCGCGTAGTTCCGATAGGCTTGAAAAAGAGCCGCATCCGTAATTTTAAAGGCACCCGGGAAGGTTTTTTCCAGGTAGGCGTTCACCAGAAGCCTGCTTTTCAGCGCCGCTACCCGTGCTTCCATGGCGGGTGTGTTCGCTTCAGCCTTGAAAGCCGACACAACTCTTTCCCGGGCCGCGAGTTTCGCCCACATTGCCTTCGTGGGTGTATCCCGCGTTGGTCCGAAGCATGCTCTTGCCTGGGACACGGTTACGCCGGCCGACCCTACCTTTAAAACGGTTCGGTTCCCACGTGAACAGGCAAGCACAAAAAGACACGCGAATATTAAGGTAAAACGCAGTGGCCGAACTTGTCTCATGGCTACCTCAGTAGGATGCGTTCACGTGGTTGTAGCCATGGCATTCCAGGTCACAGCTCCCCGAGCCCCTGCCCTTGGACAGGAAATCAAGCATTCCCCGGCTATTCGGAAATACCACGCGTTTATCAAAGTGGATGAGCGCAATGTGCTTCAGGCTGCCGTGCGGATCGTGGCAGGCGGCGCAGGAGGCGGGTGTAGAGGAAATCAGCCCGAACGCCGGCCCGTTGCCGCGCCTCCTCTTCCGGCCCCGCCGCCCGGAAAACTCTCTTGGGAATCCCGGTGGAGGAAACCCCGGGGTGGGAGAAAATCCGGGGATGGGAAGGTAGCCGGGTCGGGGTACGCGCCTTCTACGCTTCGTTCCGGTTGGAAGCAACTGGAACTGTCCCGTTATGTGGGCTCTGTGCAGGGGGAAGGATTCGTCGTTCAGGATGCTTCGGCGGCTGTGGCAGCCATAGCAGAGGGCGTAGCTTTCGATGGACTCGGGAACTCCGTCGCCGGTTTCGTAACGTGCGGAGAGTAAATAGGGATAGCGGCTGGCGTGTGGGCCCTTCAAACCCGAATCCGGAGAGCCGTCGTGGCAACTGGTGCAGTCCAACGCCTTGATCCTTGGCATGCCGCGGAGGCTCGGCAGGTCCGGTCTTCCGTGGGAACCGATTCTGTGGCTGGAAACGGCCCGCTGCCCAAAGAGTACCCCAACCCGCCCGGTCCTCATGCCGAAGTGTCTGCCCAAGGGGCTTCCGTGGCATTTGAAGCATACCTCCGCAACCGAGGCCGGTCGTCCCGGAAGTAGCCTGCCTCCGGAAGAATAGGTTTTGTCCACCAAGGTCTTAAAGGGACCGCCCCCTTTCCAATCGCGCTCGTGGGGGTCATGACACTCTACGCACGAACCATTCCGGACCGCTGAACGGCGTTTCCACGGACCGAGCATGCGCCAGCGCCCCGCATGTTTCCACAGGTGCTGGCTCGTAAAAGTCCGCGCCGGTGCGCGCAACACCAGGCGCCTGGAAACGGGTATCTTCGCGCCGCCCTCTTGGTGGCAGGAGAGGCAGAGGTGGTCGCCGGCTTCCTTTAGGAGAGGGGTGCCGCCGGATGCCCCCTTGTGGTCCTCGTGGCACACCGCGCACTTGCTGTGTGCTTCACCGGCGGGGATTCTGGTGTTGCTCCCTCTTATCTGAGCAGCGGCAAAAACGGGCGCAATGGCCAACAAAAGCCAACAGGTTACGGTCTCTTTATTCATCCAGGTCCTCAAAGAGCATTACCGCGGAAGAGGCGCAGCAGGTCTATTTGTATACGGTGGATATACCACCCGCTATCCTTTCTATAGTAGCTGTAGATCCATCGAAAATTCAAGTCTCTAAGGGACCATGTACCAGACGCCTGGACTTGCAGGGAACCGTTTCCGTTGTTCGAGGAGACGCGGTAGATACTGGCCGTAAAGGGCATTCGGTGAAAGAGGCGGGTGGAAAAAGCCCCCCCCACGGTCAGGGCGGAGTAGGAGACCGTTGTGTTCGGCAGCATCAGGGGCGGAGAAAGGCCGCCCGGTTTGGAGCTTGAGTACCCCACGAAGAGGCTGACCGTGTAGCCCTTGATGCTGTTGTAACGCCCCGAGAGGTAGAGCGAACTCAGCTCCCGGCCGCCCCCGTCCCGCTGCCAGTCGGCATTGGAAAAGAGGGTAAGCGTACTATTGAACTGAAGTTGTCCGTTGGCCGTGAAGAGATCGCTCTTGTGGCCCAGGTTGTCTTCCTGGTGGTAGAAGTCGGCGGAAGCGTTCGCCCCCCCGCTCCTGGTATGGGCGTAGTATTCCTCCCTGCGTGCAACAAGTTCGGGCGGCGTGTATCCCGGCGGAAACATTTCCGCCATGCGCCTGTTGAAGGAAACGTCCTTGAAGGCAAAAGCGAGACGGGAAACCCACGTGGGCATAGTGTCCGTACGCCCGACGCCGACGTGGAAGGTCCGATAGGAGCGTGCGGGACTATTCCCTCCGGTCGACGTCTGGTTGGCAAAGGCGGCGTCCGCGGTGACAGTCCATCCCCGGGGGGTGAACCATGACCCGCCTCCAAAGGCCTGTGCCGATCCGGAATTGACCGATGCCGCCTGATCTTGGGTCGAGGTCATCGCAAAAAAACCGCCGCCGCTGAAGAGGCGCCACGAGCGGGTATCGCGATAGAGGGTGGCCGAACCACCATAAGCATCATTTGTGTAGGAATCCGAATCAACGTGCTGGTAGTTCCCGCCGGTGATAACGTGCCAAGGTCGCCCCAACCGCCGGGTGAGATAGAGGTGTTCATCGTAGTCCCGGACGTCGCCGCCCATTGCCTGAAAATCCTGGTAGACGCTGCGGCTCAGCAGCAGACCCTCATCAGAAAAACGCCACGTCGCGTCGTAAGTCCCCAGCTTTCTTGTCCAGGGGTATGCCAAGTACCCGGAGGTCGTCTCCGATTCCCACCGAAGGGCGGTTTGAACCGGGCCGAACAGTCTGTTCTGCCTTATCCGAAACAAACACCTGTCCTCTTCCACATCGCCTTGGACTAAGACGTTGTCATCGTATGAAACCCAGCAGGAACCCAGCCAACTGTAGCGCAGCATAAGGCGGCCTCCCTTTCGGGTTGAACTCCACTCCGGAGCGCCCAAGAGGGCCGGCCGGCTATTCTTTTCATAATAGAGCGTGAAGGGAAACCGCCGGTATGGAAAGAGGCTGAGTGTTACTCCTCTCCGGCCGAGACTCGCCGCCGAGCCCGAGACGCCGCCCAGCGATCCCCGGGTGAGAACAAACCCCGCCGTCAGGTCCACGTAGCCAAGGCGATAATCGAAAACGGGGAGGCGCACGGTTCCATCCAGATACTGGTCAGCGTACCAGTCAGAACCGGTCGCCTTCCCGAAGTAGTCGCCCTGAAGGTGGTAATCACCCCACCAAAATGCCTGAGCCTGGATAGCCGGGCCGCAGTTTACTAGAAAAACCGCGAGCAACAGTGGCAGAAGGAAGCAGTTTTTTGTCGTTGAAAACCTCCCCTTCCGCAAAAAGATGGGACTACTGACGTAGCCCCATCTTTTTCTCATAGCGCCGACTATTTTACTTGATGTGACAGGTTGTGCAGAGGGCGCTGCCGACGTTGCTCATGACCAGAAACGGCACGTTGGTGTTGTCATGCGGGTTATGGCACGAGGAACACTGAACTTCCCCGGACACCAACAAGGCCGCGACCGTGGGTGTCGTGGACGGGTCGTTGAGCGCGCCGTCGGTGGTGGCGAGCGCCGTGTCATAGGTGAAGTTGATGGGGTGGTCGTTTGTGAGGCTTGTGCCGATGTCGGGGTCGCCGGTTATCAGCCCGGCGGAGGTCACGTTACCCCCGGCGGTTATGGTGACCGTGGTGACTTCGTTCGGCGGGTTGTAAAAGCTCGCTACCGATACGGTGCCGTCGTGGCAGGACATGCAGAGGTTGGAAACCGCCGCTGAGCCGGGAACAGCGCCGCCGATATCGGCCGGTACCGCGTCCAGCGTGGGGCTGGAGTAGACGCCGTAGTTTGCCACTGACGAAAGGGTGTGGTTCCAGAGGGGGTACTGGCCGGCTGCGGCGGTGGCTTGGTGGGGCGTATGGCAGAAGACACACACGCGGTTGACGTTTGTTGTGGCGCCGGGGCCGGTGCTGCTCAGGTCGTGCTCGGTGCCTACGACGGTCGCGGCGGACAACGAAAGTCCCGCGACGAAGGCCAGGATGGCCGCGATAATCAATGTTCGTTTCATGGGTACACCTCCCTTAGAGTTATGAAGCGCGGTAAAGTTGCGGTTTGATAACAATGCCATTTTTTCTCTGTTTATCCCTCCTTTCCTTGCGGTTTGAGATACCGCAAAACCTGTATTCGTCTGTTGAGCTGGTCCGCCACGTAGATCATGTCGTTCCGGCAGGTAATGCCGAGGGGTAGGGTGAACTGTCCCTTCCCGTGTCCGTTCCTCCCTATGAAAGTGAGAAGACGGCCCTTTTGGTTGAAGACCTGGATGTTCCCGAAGGCGCCGTCCACGACGTAGAGGTTGCCGTCCGAGTCGACGGTGATGCCCTTGGGGCGCGAGAATTCTCCAGGCCGGTCTCCCAGTTTCCCGAAAGTTCTCAGGAATTTGCCCTTGTAGTTGAAGAGTTGTACGCGAAAATTGCCGGTGTCCACCACGGCAAAGCGCCGTCCGGAAAGGAGGGTGATATAGGTGGGATAGTTGAACTGTCCCGGCTCGCTCCCGCGTTTTCCAATGCGGCGCACCAGTTTGCCCGATGCGCTATTGAGAACAACCACGTCGTTACCGTGGCCGTTGACAATGAAAAGCAGGCCGGCCTTCCCGTCGATCGCGATTCCAACGGGCCAGTCGATGAACCGCTTGTCGGCAAACATCTTAATCAGGTGTCCCGCCTTGTCATAGACGATCACCCGGTTGCCGGCCGAGTCGGACACGTAGAGAAAATGGCTGTCCACGGCCACGGCCACGGGATTCTTGGGAAAATAATCGGCAACTCTGGAGAGATTGACAATTTTCTTGTGGGCAAAATCGAACTTCAGAACCCCGAGGCGCAAGTCCAGGACGAACAGTGTTCCGTTGGCGTCCACGGCCACGTCCATGGGCCGGCGGAGGGCAACTATCGCTTTCTTTTTGCCGGCCAGGGCGTCCAGAAATCGGCTTCTCTTAACGGCTCCAACGTCGTACTCGTCCCGAATGAACTTAACCCACTTGACCCTTGGTTTATCCGGGGGAGGCGGCCAAACCGGGTTTGGTTGGGCATCGATCCGCGCACGGGCATCCTTGAAGTGCTTATGCCTTGCTCTTCTTGCCATGATGCCGACGCTCACCACCAAGGCCACTAAAGTAACGAAAGTTATGAGCTTTCTACCGGCAGACGTCATTCGGCGCTCCCATTGTCCCTTTCAGACCAGCCAGGCAAACAGGTATTAGCGAAGCCTACACTGACTCCGCAACGCGGGTCCGAACATTTGCAGCTCAGGAATCGGTACAACGGCGACCCGCGAAAAGAACGTAGCATCCGCTGTGTTCGCGCGCATTCACCCATCCAGCTCACCTCTGACGGCTACGGTTCCATACACCCTGTAGCCGTTAATTAATCTAAGGAATATTGGAGCAGATGTCAACTGAAATTGCCCTATGGCCGGTTATCCTGGGCTATATCACCCAACAACGACTTTTTTTCCTAAGCCGGCGCTTCGGGCGCTCCGCTTTGTTGGTCCTCGGGGAGGATGTCCCTGCATCATCCCCTCGGTCCGCCTCGCGGAGCATCCCGGACTCGCCGGCGTCGCGCCTGAGTTCCTCCCCGGGCCAGACCCCTACCCACAAGCCT
>CAZIBS010000084.1:0-10100 GCA_964537405.1 uncultured Thermoanaerobaculia bacterium
GACGTGATGGAAATGCGCGGGGCTCGCGCGAAAATTGTTTCAATCCACGCTCCCGCGCGGGGAGCGACATCGTAGGTGATACCTGCTACGAGTTTTGCAGTCGTTTCAATCCACGCTCCCGCGCGGGGAGCGACTGTCAAACTTGATAATACCACTACTCGGACCTTTGCGACATACTTTGAGCGAACCTTGCCGTAACGCGGCGCCAGAAGATGTGTCATAAGGGACACACTCGATGCAACTCATTGTCAAAGAGCAACTTAGCCATTGCGCGAACCTCACCGTTATCTGCCGTCCGCTTGGGGTTCGCGCAGGCAGATGTCATAAGATCAGCGGCTTCTCCACGTCCAGGCTCTTCTGAACACCGTGGTGTTCAATTCTCCTGCGGTAGTTCGCCCCGAGAAAGTAGAAGCGAAGGCTGTCTTCTTCAAGATCGGCGATATCAAGCAGGCGCATCTTGAGGCGAGTCCATTGCGTTGGGTCCAATAAGCACTCGAAAACGGAGTTCTGTACCCGCTGGCCGTAATCCTCGCAGGTCTTGGCCACCCTTCTCAGCCTCCTGCCGCCGACGGGGGTTTTTGTCGATACATCGTAGCTGACAACCACCAGCATTATTCAGGTTCCCGTGTTAAACGCATTTGTCTCCTACTTCCAGAAAAAGGCCGGGTAGGCGTCGATATCTCCACGGATAAAGCGCGCAAGGAGCAAGGCCTGAAGATGAACGATCATTCCGACGGTGGTTTTCTCGCCGAGGTATGGATGAACCAACTCTTCTGTTTTGCGGTCCTGGTAAGTTTCCAGGAATGCCTTGCGTGTTTTATCGTTCATCCACACTCCACCGGTTTCCTGTTCTTCAAAACCATTCAGCTTAACCTGCTCCCTGTTTATCAGGGATAGTACAAGACGGTCACCAAGTACGGGACGAAGCTCCTCCATGAGATCGAGAGCAAGCCCCGGGCGTCCCGGGCGATCGCGGTGGAGGAAGCCAACCTGGGGATCGAGCCCGACAACTTCCAGCGCGGACGCAACGTCGTGAGCCAGTATGGTGTACGCGAAAGACAGCAATGCGTTGACTGCGTCTTTTGGGGGGCGCCGATTGCGGCCCGCGAAGGAAAAGTCGCTTTTCTGCCTCACGATAAGGCTGTCAAAAACATTGAAGTAAACGTTGGCCGCCTCTCCTTCCAACCCACGAATTGCGTCAAGAGACGACTGTTCGGGAAGTCGCCCAAGAACATTGACGAGGTTCCGGGCCGCGGATTTGAGCCGCTCAATGCCTTCATTCGCGGGGTGATCCCTGGCGCAGCGAAGCAGGACGTTTCTGCAGTTGGCGATCTTCGCGGCAATGAAAGACTTGACCGTTGCGCTCGCGATTGGAGCCTCGGCCATGCGGTATTGCTCTCGCCTTAATAGGACGTTTCCTGATACCGGCCCATGGACCCTGGCCAGGAAACGTCCGTTTTGAGTGAGAAAGGAGATACCGATGCCGCGCTCGGAACACCTGTTCATAAGAACGGGACTTACCGACACAACGCCGAAGCAAACGATGGATTCAAGCAGGTGAAGGGGCAGCCGAAGTTTGGTTTTTCTCTCTATCTTCAGCGCGACGGTTTCTCCTTCCACCGCGAGGTATGCGTTTTGTGTCGTAACGTAGAGGGTGTTGTGGTGACGTTTCATGGCGATTTCCCTTTAAGGATTTCATCCATGGCCCGCGAAAGATACCGGCCGGCGGAATGATTTGCGCCCATGATTTTCGGAAGGCAAAGTTCCTTCAGGGAGCAACTTCGACATACGGGTTTCTTTACGGCCCTGGGCGTCTTTCCGCTTTCCACCAATTCGTGCAACCTGCAAGCGGTGGATACGGTAAGCTCGCGCAGGGCTTCGTCCAGGTGCACCGGCTGTCGCCTTTTCACCTTGCCGTAGAAAAGGCTGCCCTCGCTTATGTGAACATCGAGCATCTCTTCAAGACAGATGGCTTGCGCGCAAAGCTGAACTTCGTCGCAGTGGTCGGATTTTGGTTTTCCGTGTTTGTACTCCACGGGGTACGGCGCCCAAAACCCCTTCAATCCTTTCATGGGAACCGCCGCTCTCAGTCCGTCCCGCGCTTCTTCATCCGCGCTTCGACCCCGGCGCTGGAATTCCACCACGTCGGCCACTCCCACCAGCCCAAGACGCATGGACTTCAGCGAGAGGCCGCGGAGAATAACCAGGTCTCCGCGAACCTCGCGCCTCGGCAGTTCCTCGTGAACCCATTTGTGCATGTGCGCGCCTTCAATGGTCAACGAGTTGTCGTCCCACAAGCGCTCGATGTGTATCAGCGCGCACTGTCGCTCGCAGAAAATGAGGTGCTGGAGGCCCGAGAGCGGCAGAAGATCGTCTTCCGTGTAAGGTGTCATTCTAAAAGCCGTTTTCTACCCTCCGGCTCCGAAAGGTAGTTATCTTTTGATACCACCTTGCTCCCAGTTTCTTTTTCCAGGCGTTCCCTGGCGTCGCCGGCTATCATCCCACCCTTTCGAGACGCGGTTTTGTTCTCTACGAAGCCCTGAGTATCCCGTTTACGGGCTATTTCCGTCGTGGCCGCTTCGCCCAGCATGGAAAAGATCAATTCCAGATCGGTCATGTGATCTCGAAGGTTCTCGCGCTTCAGACCCTTCAGCCCTTTGTACTCGGAAGGCGTGACGCCGAAAGCCGCCTTGGAGATTTCAGCGGTGAGGATGGCATACTCCGGTTCCTTCTTAACGCCGCGTTTCTTCCATTCGTCGGTCAGCTCCGGGCAAACGGCGATGCCGCGCATTCGTTTCTCTATCCAGCCATCGGAATATCCCTTTGCCCGGTAAATTGCCCTGATCCGCTTTGTCGCCAGTTCAGGATTCTCGATCTCCTTCACCCGCTCGTAGCCTACCTTCGCCAACCAGCGTTTGAACAGTTCGGCTCTCGGCGACGGAATGGATTGGATGATTCGAAATATCCCCTCGGTATCGGCGCAATCGGTCCGCCGCTTTTTGCCGTCTGATGCCGTAAGTTTCAACCCGTGACAATTTGTCACTACTTCACTCCCTTCGGCCTTCAGTCGCTGTTTTAGCTTCCTCCAATACGCCACGGGGTCTTTACTGTCAGTCAAAGCGCCGCAGACATCGATAACAGAAAACCACCATTCGTCGTTATACAGAGTACGGCGGATTTGCCTGCCCTTGAAAACCACGAGTTTGTTTTCCATGCAAATCCCTTAAAAATAAACGCCTGGGGGAACATGTTGCACTAATACAACAGGCTTTGCCGCTCGCGGTAGATGAGACGCCGACGCCGAGAGAGGGCGCCGGAGCGCCGAGAGCAGACGAAGCGGGTCTTTGTCGCAGGCCTGCTCACGGCTCACTCCGGGAACTCCCCTAGATTCTCTCCATAAGCTCGATTCCCTGAGGGATCGCTCCCTTATCGATGGTCACCTCGTAGTCAGCAAAGGAGCGAGGAACTTCCACGCCTGGCTTGCGATTGATGGAAACGGCTTCAAAGAGCTTGTGGGAAGGTGCGCGTCCGAGTTGGTTTCCGTGGTCGAATACGATGAGCCCCCGCACTGCCATGGAACCCGCCGGCCTTGCGGCCGACTGGTCAAACTGGAAGGCGTTTTCGAGAGCTTTCCAAAGCAAAGCAAGATCATCTTCGTTGAAGCCCAACTGTTCGGCGAGAAAAGGATTAACGAAACCGTGGGCGCGATAGAGGGCATAGGGAACGGTGAACTTGCGGCCCATGGTGCGCTCCTTCTCCAGGTCTCTTTCGTTCGTTACCGAGCTTCTGGTAATCGCGTGTTCGCTTGTAATAATCGGGTCCACCGACCTTGAAAAGGATAACTGGACGGGGCCTCTAACCTGCCCGCAGTTGACCTCGGTGCTCATTACCGCCCCGAATGTACGGATATCGTAAAAGTTACGGCACATGAAATCGGTGACGGCTTTTGCTTTTTCGGCGTCTTTCGGGAGTTTTTTCGCCACCGGCTTTTCCCCGATGTGTTCATAGGCGCGGAGATGAACATTGTTAAGAACGGCTTTTTCGCTGAAGTAGATTTCATGGGGCGGCTTGTTCTCCTTTGTCAAGGCGACATAGTTCCTGACCTTGCGTTTGAGACACACGTCAGTAACGAGACCGTGGCCGGTTTCGGGGTCCACCCTGGGCAGGTTCCCCGCGTCGGGGTCGCCGTTGGGATTCGCGTCTTTTACGTCGAAAAGGTATACAAAATCGTATCGGTTCATGGTCTTCTCCTTGTAGTTATTGCTTTAATTCGGACTGGGCACTGGTTTCTTTCTTCTGATAGAAGTTCCTGGTTTGATGGTAGTAGCCGATGGCGAAAAGGCCCTGCTCGGGCAAACTCAGGTGCGTTGGGAAGCCGGCGAGCGGCGCAATAATTTCCTGGACCAGCTTTTCCCTGTTGACTTTAAAGCCTCCCTCCATCTTTGCGAGGTGGTGTTGGTAAGTTCGTAAAAGGCGCGGGAAGACGCTCCCGGGGGTTGCGGAAGCCGAGCTGTAAAAACGGTCCCTTATCGTTGCGTTGAGCTTTCCACCGAGAGCGTCAAGCTGGGTTTTTTCCAGCGCGGCGAAGAGACGTCCCAACAGGTAGGCCGGGTCTGTTCTTTCTTTATCGAGACTCATTGGTACCTCCTTTTTCAGATTTCGGACCAGGTAGCCTTTTATGACGCAGACCCTGGCGTAGTTTGCGTTTCTATCGGCGTGAATGCGGCGGAGCACGGCGGAAAATAGAGCCTGGGGATAGTTGTCGCCGGTGATTACCGAACGCAGCAACGGCCCGGAAAGCACGGGGGGAATCTCCTTGCTTTCACGGGCGGTCTGGGCGAGAAGCAACCAGGAAGGTGGAAATTCCGGGTCGGCCTTTCTTTTTTTCACGGCCGGTTGCGGTTCCGTCTTGATGTCGTTGTAGTGTTTTCGGAGATTGTCCAGCAATTCACCGAGCGTACCACGATAGAAAAAGCGAATGCCGATTCTACCTCCGGCCTGACCGGTCATGCCAAGCATATAAAAACGTGTATCTCCCTGGTTTCCATCCAGTTCGCCGTAAGCTTCACGTCCCTTACGCAACGCGTTCAGGAAGGCTTCCAGTTTTTGTCTTGTGGCTTCATCCTGCACTTCCTCGCTTTCGACGGCAACCGAGCCTTCAGAGGCGAACCTGGCAAAGATGTCCTCGGCCATCGTAGGCTTTTCCGTCCAGAACACAACCGTGGCGTCACCCAAAGACACTCGGTGCTTGTAACTCATCGGGCCGTCGAGGAGCGCGTTCAGGGCAGTCGTGTATTTGCGCACCGCCTTTTCGGAAACGGGCGCATTCAGGGATTGCTCCTTGCCATAGGATTCGAAAGCTTTGCTGTTGAAGCCTACAATCGTGGCGCCGGCGCCTTGAGAACCCCTCACTCCCTTTATCTTCGGTTCGTGAACGCGGGCAATGGGGCCCACTTCACCCGTTATCAGGCATTGTTCTTCTACCGCATCATCATTTTTCGAGAAATGGCCATTCCACCATGCAGTCACGGCATGATCTTCGTGAACGAAGGAAGATTCGCCTTGTATCTGGAAGATAACGAAGCCGCTCTCAATATCGCCAAGCGCCGGGTAATTCTGCGCTTCGGCAGGATCCCATCCTTCCAGGAAACGACAGACGGCGCTGAAAGCATCCGAGTTTATCTCCTTTTCGAGGGTGAGGTGCTTTGACTTGAAGCTCTCGAAACTTTCCCGGGTTCGTTCCGGCTTCGGATCCCCGGCCTTGAAACCGAGCGCGTATGCCGCGTTATCCCAAAGGAAACAGGGGTTGAATCCCGCTCCGGAGGGTTTGGTTTTTCCAAGGACGAAGAGTTGACGGGAACGGGGCTTGCCATTTACTTTTATCCGCGCGTCCTGGATGTCGAACAATTCCCCATTCGATTTCAGTACCACCTTGAGGCCTACCTTCTGCCTGCTCCATCCGTGAGGCGCGATCTTGTAGGCTGGATCGTCCTTCAGGCGGTCGTAGAGATCGTAAAGCGATTGCAATATCATGGCTCAGGCCCTCGCTTCGGCAAGAGGCGGCACCTGGATGACGCCGTTCCGCAAGAAAGCGCGGAAGAAACGGGGCTCGGCGCTGAGTTTTCTTCCTTCGCCGGATTCAATGACCTTGCCTTTTTTATCGGGAATGAAGGCGATGTCGTTGAGCATGAAACCGAGGTCGCGGTCTTTCAAATCCTCCGGAGGTGGCGGAAAATCCCCGACAAGTTCGAACTCGGCCGGAAACTCCCGGCAGCCGAGGTAGGGGTGGTGAAAGTACTGGCCTTTGGATGCCCGCCTCTTGAACATTTCGAGGTGTTTCGCCTCGGGTGGGCCTTCGGAATCGCCGGCATTGACTATTTCCACGTGCGCCTCTATACCGTAACAGACGTCGCGAAGAACCATTGCGGCGCGCTGCTGGCGGTAGTCTTCGACCGCAATGCCCAGCGCGCCATAGCCGCGCTTCATGGCGGTCTTGACGTTTCCCGCCGGTATTTTCGACGAAATTTCGTTGCGACGCACGTGGGTAAAACGTATAGGCTTCAACACGTGGATGCGGTCCACCACCCATTTCATCTCCGGCTTCCAGTAGATCGCTTCAAGAACACCGCGCGCGGCACTCGGCGTCATTACGTCGTATGAGACCCTTTCCACCTTCATTTCGGGGCGATTGAAGGCTGCATATTCGCCCCACACTTTGAGCTTCACTCCGTAGCTCATTGCTAACCTCCTTCACGAAATAAAAGCTTTGCCATTTGGACCCTCCAAAGAAAGGCCGGTGCATACATCGTACTGCTCTTCAGGACTGATGAGCACCGGATAGCGGTCGTGTACGAGTTCGATTGAATCACCAACGTGGTCATTCCAGGTTCGGATCGGTATGTTCACGGTATAGCGCTGGAGCTTTCGCAGGATTTCTCTCGGAACGGGAGAACGGACCTTGCGAAGTCGTTCGCAGAGTTCCCGTCCCTTCCGGTCCCAGGGAATGATGACGTCCTTGTTCCGGTTATCGATCAGGTGAAATTCTCCGGCTGCCATCGCAAAATTAAAGAGGAACGGCAGGGCTCTGTTCTGTTGTAGTTTGAAGTTATTCAGAATATGCCTGGCGTCCCAGCGGGCGACCTGATCTCAATAGTAAAGTTTGAAATATTGTTCGACGGCGGCCAGAGACAAAACATCCTCGTGAAGATCGAGCACCTGTGCGGCCACACCGGCGGTGTCGGCGAAGTAGCTTTCGGAGCGATGGTGTTCCGATTTAAAAATAAAGGTATGGCCTGTATCCGATTTGCCTTCCCTGTTGCAGCGGCCCGCGGCTTGAGCAATGGAATCAAGCCCCGCAAGAGAGCGGTAAACGACGGGGAAATCAATATCCACCCCGGCCTCGATGAGTTGGGTGGATACCACCCGGCACGCTTGCTTGTTTTTCAGGCGCTTGCGTATTTTCTTGAGAATGCAGCTTCGGTGCGCGGGGCACATGAGCGCGCTGAGGTGAAAACAATCGCCTTCTTCCCTGATGGCTTCGAAGAGTTCTTTTGCGTGTCGGCGCGTGTTGACGATGCAAAGAACGCGTTCTTCTTTCAGTAGACGGTCGACAATCTCCTCGTCTGCAATTGTTCCGACGTCCTTGACTCTTACGCGTTTCAGGCGCCCGTACAAATCAGGCGGATCTCCGACGATTTCCCTCACGCCATCGAGACCGATTGGAAAATTCTCTCTCTTTTCCACGGCGGGCTGCGTAGCTGTGCAAAGAACGATGGTCGTTGAATAGCTTCGGCTCAGCTCTTTTATCGCTTTGAGACACGGTTGAAGATAGTCAACGGGCAGGGTCTGGACTTCATCGAGGATGATGACCGACTTTGCGATGTTGTGCAGCTTGCGGCAGTGCGAGGTTCTATTGGAGAAAAGTGATTCGTAGAACTGGACCGAGGTCGTCACTACAAGCGGCGCGTCCCAATTTTCCGTCGCAAGACGGGTCTTTTCGGTTTCCTTGTCTTTTTCGGGATCGAAATTGCTGTGGTGCTCCAGAACCAAGTCCATACCCAGCTCGTCGCTGAGACCCGCCAAGGCCTTCCGGAACGCGTCGGCGTTTTGTTCGATGATGGTTGTAAAGGGGAGAACGTAGATAATGCGATCAAGCCCATGGATTATGGCGTGGCGGAGCGCAAAGGCAAGGGAGGACAAAGTCTTGCCGCCGCCGGTCGGCACGGTCAGCGAAAAGAGGCCGGGGCTTTCACCCGCCGCCCGGATGCAGTCTTTTCGCACTTCCGCCCTCGCCCGGTTTATCAACGTGTCTTCAGGATCAAAGCTCTCTACGTATCGTGTCAGCGCTTTATCCATTTTTTCAAGGACGTCTTTGGGAAACCTTGGTCGCGTCGCGGCTTGTTCCGGGTTCATGAAACGCTCCGTGTCCATAAAGTCGGCGTCCACAAGACAGGAAAAAAGCATACGCACAAAAAAGGCTATGGAATATCCGTCCTTTTGGGTGAAGGCCCTTTCAAGGTAGGGTGGAATCGGCAGGTTTATGGATTGCAATAATGCTTGAGACGCTCCGCCGTATGGTTCTACACACTTTTTCAGTCGCTTTTCGAGGCACGCACCCCCGCTTATGGCGTCGAGGAGACCGGCGTGGTGGCCTGAAACGACGTAAGCGATCAAGTGGCCGAGGATTTTAATTGAGGAAACCGCGTGTTGTGCTCCCGCCGTGGAGTGATCTGTTTTAGGGGCAAAATCGGCGACGTGCGGATCAGGAGAAGAGGCCGTTTTCAGGTAGTTTTGAAACGTATCCGAGTATTTCCCTATATCGTGCCACAAACCAACCTGACTGCCCCATTCGCCACAGTCGAAACATGCAGCGAAGCCCTCAGCCATCGCCGCGACACCGCTCAGATGGTCCTCCAGCTTTTGCCACTCCTCGGGCGGACGTTCTTTCTTCGAGTGCGCGTAAAAGGCTACCATGCGGGTTCCCTCATTCCAACTTCCACAATATAAGCCCCCCATGTCGCCAGGGGTTCGTTACGTGATCTTGGTGGCTCGTCAATGAAACGAAGGGGAGCAATGAGTGGCGCACCCGGATTCGTAATCTCCATGCGGTCGGAAAACATCCCGACCATCGGCCCTGGGCCCGTAACGTTGAAATCCTGGTGAAGCAAGGCATTCGCCACCAGTTCATGGAGCGCGATTTCGGGATACATGCGCACTTCTTTACGCGATGCCTGTCCGATCTGCTCGATTTGCGGCAACTGATCGTTGATATAGCTGATAGCTTTCTCAAACCCGACCGCGTAGCCTTTGCCGCCGATTTTTCCAATTGCCTCCTTCTCTATGAGTATAACACCTCTTACCATTGCAAAACAGGCTACATGTATGAGGGCGCGCCGGTGGCCGCTGGTTGGGCTTTCCAGCGTTCGGGGCGTAGCAAATGGATTCCCGCTTTCGCGGGAATGACGAACGGGGACAACGGGAATGGCGACTATTCCCCTGTCATTCCGGCAAGCGAAACGCGACCGGAATCGGTTGGTTTTACAGGAACAACGCCGGGCGGCCACGGTGGGCCGCCCCTACGGTTCGATGGTTGGTTTTGTCTTTCCTTCGCCCTTCCTCCCGTCCTCTTTTCCTCCCTGTGAATGAATTTGATTTTCCGTCTGATTCCCGACAAGCTGAAATCCTGGCAAGCGAAGCGAGACCAGGACCTGGAATGACGGCAAGCGTAGCGCAACCGGGAGCCGGAATGGCGGATGGGGTTGGTTTTGCAGGAACGGCGATTCCATCGCGGAATTTGGGTAATAAGAAACCCTTGCCGAACGAGCAGTGTCAGTGGTGCTTATGGTGCTTATGGTGCTTATGCCCGTGGTGCCCCGCGCGGCGACCCTGGTGCTGCCCCGCGCGACGACCCTGGTGCTGCTCTGCGCGGCGACCCTGGTGCTGCTCTGCGCGGCGACCCTGATGCTGCGCCGCACGACGACCCTGGTGCTGTTCTGCGCGGCGACCCTGGTGCTGCGCCGCACGACGACCCTGGTGCTGTTCTGCACGACGACCCTGGTGCTGTTCTGCGCGGCGACCCTGGTGCTGCGCCGCACGACGAC
>CAZIBS010000085.1:0-10072 GCA_964537405.1 uncultured Thermoanaerobaculia bacterium
TGTCATTTGGGAAGGACCCAACAACCCAAGGGGGTTTAGCGCATTCCGGACCACCTGAAGGGCAGGACGACCGAAAAGGCAGAGAAGCCCCCCGCCCTTCCGTACGGCCACCCGGCACGGCGCTCAGGTCGCTCCCCAGCGTTGCCCTACCCTCCGACTGGGCATCAATGATTATAACCTTCTCATGATAAAGGGCAAATGTAGTTAACATGGGTTTACCCACATGAAACAGCGAGGAGCCTAGAAAACCCGGGATAATAATCTTCCCGCTGTGACCATGTATGACATTACAAATAGGGTGTTTAATCACATACAGGAATGTCTGTGCTACGAATGTCCGTGCCACAAGAGGCGTTCACGGTTCGGAGAACTTCTTCGACGGCTAATCGAAGGTCTTGGAGGCTTCCGTCGTTCTTGATTACATGGTCAGCCAGGGCGAAGGTGGCTTCCAGGCGCTGGGCGTCCGGGTCGGCGGTGTTTTCCTCGGCTTCCTTGGCAAGAAAAGCGGAGAGGTTCGCAACGGCGTCGCCGCGGCCCTTGCGAAGCCTTGCCCTATTGAAGCGGACGGTGGGAGACGCCCAGACTCCCAGGAGGACGAACCCCGGAACGGCCCTCAAAGATGCGACTTCGGCCGGATTCCTGATGGAGTCGATGACGTCGAGGTTTTTGATACGGGGGATGGTGCGTTCGGCGAGGACTCCGGGACCCTTTGCCCTGCGAAGCCTGTTTCCCGTGACGATAAGGTCGTTTCTGGCGGTAGTAAGACCGCGGGCGAGAGCTTCTTCACGAACGATGTCGGATAGGCTGTGGTAGGTGAAACCGTGTTCCACCAAGCACGACGCTGCCGTGCTTTTGCCGGAGGCGTTGGCGCCGGTGAGGCCGATGACCAGCGGAACGTTACGGCTCACGAAACTTCCTTCAGCCGTTGCTTGGCCAGCTTTTTCAGGAGCGGGTCGGCGGAGAGAGCGGCTTCTTTGAATTCGTCCAGAGCGATGGCGCCGTAGCCGGAGAGCTGGTAGCTTCTGCCAAGGAAGTAGTGAGCCTTGGCCTGCCACGAGGTCTCGGAGGGAGCATTGACCAGCAGGTCGGTGAAGCCGTCGATCGCCCTGGAATAGTTGCCCCGGCGAAAACGGGCGTAGTTGAGGAAGTAGCGTGCGTTGCCGGCGTACCAGTCCAGGGGGTGATTCTCTATGAATTTCTCAAGCGCCGGGATGACCTTTGCCGGCTGCCGGAGTCTTAGGCGCATTACCTGGTCGAGTAGGAATCGGCGATTAGCGCATTTTTTTCCGAGGTAGGCGCTGGTCCATTTGTAGTAGTTACGCTCGAAATCGCTTAAGTTTTCTCCGGCGGATAGAGCAAGAGCCTGCCCGCAGGAATTCCCGGCTCGCATTGTCTCAATCCAGGCTAAGAGGGCCCCCGTGCCGCGGTCGGCCGTGAATGAGCGTATGGCCCAGTAACCATCCAGGCAGGAGAGTTCCCCACTGTCGGATAGAGGGCGAATCAGCCTTTGTGGACGGCGGTCGCTGTTGATTACAAAACGGTGAGCGTAGGTTTCGCCGAAGCCCGATAACCGAAGGGCCGCCCCAAAGCGAAACCATAGCGGCGCCTTGGAGTAAGAAGGCACTTCCTTTTCGAGGATGGCCCCTGCCAGCGCCGCCGACAGAATCTCCCCGGGTTTCCACCAGCCGAGAACCAACGGCTCGATGGGAAGCTCCACCCTGATTTCCCGACCATCGGAAGAGATGAAGAAAGGTTCGCTGAAAGTATAGTTGCTCTGCGCCTTGAGGACAAAGGTAATCCGGTCGGCGGCGGTGGGAAAAAGTCCCACGGTGTCCTTCAAGTCCTTCACGGCTTCGATGAGGTCTTCCTGCAACTCGCCGGTTGTTTTCCAAACTTGTTTTTCCAGGCGATTGTTTCCCTCGTACTTGGCCACGCGCAAGCCGCTGGTGGATAGTATCCGTTGTTGCGCATAAGAAGGCGGCTTGGTCTTTTTAAGAACGGGAGCCGCCTTGACCTTCTTGCGGTTTTGAAGATGCAAGGGCAGCCCTTTCCGGGGAGTGGGAACCGGGTGACGGGCGACGTTGCCGCGGCTCAGGAAAAACAGGACGATGAGCGCCGACAAGCAGAGCAACACGGCTGCCGACGCTATCGCAACGGTGCGCCGGGTTCCCGTCATGGGACCTCCACCGATGCGGTTTTTGTCCAGCCTCGTCCCTCGCCCCATATTACGAAGCACCAGGCGCCGGTATTGTTGACCTTCATTATCTCCGAGCCGGCTGGCAGGATGCTCAGCGGCTTGCCATTCGCTTCCGGCGTCGGATATACAGGGGCCGCCGTTACCACCACGGCGGGAAGGTGCGAAGGCAGGACTACCTCGGAGTAAACCATGAGCCCCAGGAGCGCGCCCGCCAGGATGAATGCGGTTATAAGCCCCTGAACGCAGAAGCGCCTTAATCTACCTGGATTAAGCAGCAGCGCGGTACATAGCGCCGCGTTGCCGAGGAAGACGAAGACCAGGACGAGGATTTTGATAAGGAGGGGGGAGAGCTTCCTGAGGGTTGCAGCCCAAGGCGATGGCTCCCACGCGGCGACCCTGGCGGTGAGGAGGCTCCGCGCCACGGAGAGGTTGTGGCGGGCGGGCGCCAGTCCCGGATCAGTCTTTAAAGCCCGTCGGTACTCAAGGATAGCCCGGCCGATATTCCCCTGCTTGAGGTAGGCGTTGCCCAGGTCGTAGTGGACCTGGGCGCTGTTAAAGCCGAAACGCGTCATGATGAGATAAAGCTTAGCTGATTCCTTGTAGCGTCCGGAGGCGTAAGCCTCGGAGGCATTCTTGGCCAGCAGGTTGAAACTCGCCGGGTGCAACGCACAGGGAACCAGCAGGAAAACCGCCAAGGCGAAGTTGGCGACGTAGCGTCTAACCACGGCCGGCCTCCCTGACCCAACGGGCCACTTCTTTGAAGCTGGCGTTGAACTCCTGTTTTGTCAGCTTCTCCGGGGCATAACGGGCCGTTTCCAGCTCTTCGGTGAGTTTCAATAAGCGATTACGTTCACCGGTCACAACCCCAGTCCGCTCCAGCAGTGCGCTCAGTTGAGAACGATTCAGCCCCCTCGTGGCGCATCCTGTTTTCAGGTCCAACGCCGCGGAGAGCGCGCGGGCCAGACTTTCGTGAAAAATCCCCGCTTTGCGAACGTCCAGGTGCCTTCGGGCGTGGAAGAGATTCCGCCGGGATTCGTACCTAAGCGCCCTTCTCCTTCTTTTTTCCTCGTCCCTGAGTAGTATCCGGTATAGCCAAAGAGCCATCGCCATAAGGACGCTGACGAGAAAGGGCGCGGCGAAGAGCCCCCAGAAAAGTTTCGGAGACGGGTTCCACCCGGGGGGCGGATCAGCCTTCGGCATTTTTATGATGGCGGCCAGCCTGACTCCAACGCCGTGAGCCTTCGGGTTTCCGGATATGTCAAAACGGCCGCTCCCGGCTTTGAGGGTACTGTAGCTTTTTGTTCCAGGGTTGAAGTAGACGAGTGTGAGAGGGGGGAATTCAACGGTGCCGGCCACCTTGGGTAGGAAGGAGAGGCGAATTGTCCTGTGGGCGCTGAAGACTCCGCCGACAAAGCCGCTTGTATCCTTCACCGCGGGTGGATAGGCGGTGAAGAAAGGGGAAGGAGTCTGGCGCAGAGGCTTTTCGGGAAGGAAGCCCCTTCCACGGATATCGATGGTCATGGAAAATGGTTTGCCCACTTCGATACGGCTGGGGGGCGGCTGGACAACGTTAAGGCTGAAGGAACCGACGGCGCCGGCAAAGGCCGGCGGCGCCTTGGGAAGCGGCCGCACGTCCAGAATGGCGCTGCCTCCTACCACGATGGCGCGGGCCGGTCCGCCGAATCCGGATGTCTGCACCCTTAATTCGGCCTTGAAGGCGCCTATGGTCAGCCGCCCCGGCTTGAGTGGAAAAAGGGTGGCCCTCCTGACCACGGCCTCCAGGAAGAGGCGGCCTCCGCGGCGCACCTGGCGTGGAGGGGTGTTTATGGCGGTGGGGTCGTTCACCATGCGAAAACCGTCGAAACCGGGCGCCTTAACGACATCCAATCCCGTGATTGACCGCTTGGTTAGAAGGTTGAGGGTGTAGGTAACCGGTTGACCTACGAAGGCGGTGTGCGTGGAAAGCCGTCCCGCCAGGAAAACGTCGTTTCCAAGCGAAGGAAGGCTGCGCGGCGCCGGCTTGGCGAGAAAGAGCCCGCCGCCTGAGCTTCCCGATAAAACGGTCTCAACGTCGGCGCTGAAACCGGATACGACGCGTGTGATCCCTCCGATTCTAAGCGTCATTGGTGGAATGACGAGATGGCCGGTCTTTGTCGGGTTAAGGATATAGTGAAAGAGTAGCGCCGTCTTGCCGCCGCTACGTTCTACCGATTGGTAGCTCCCGGACACCTTGAAACCCGGAAGCGGCGGAAGGATGGGCTGCGTCATCCCACCGGCGGCCCCCTCGATCCGCAGGGTGAAGATTAAATCTTCGCCCATCCTGAGGTGGGTCTTGTCCACGGAGGAACGAACGGATGGGTCGCCTCCGGCGACCGCCAAGGTAATCAGCAGCATTGCAAGAAAGAATAGAACCGTTCCTTTACGAAACCCTTTCACGGTTCCCTCTCCAATTCCAAGGTATCGCGATCAAGCCCCGGCTTGTCTTCCACGTCCGCCAGCTTGACGGACACTATCCTGGAAACACCACCGTCGGTCATCGTCACGCCATAGAGAACATCGGCCAGTTCCATGGTACGCTTGTTGTGGCTGACCACGATGAACTGCGTGCGCCCCCTGAATTGTTTCAGCAACCTGTTGAAGCGGTTGATGTTGGCCTCGTCCAGCGGAGCGTCAACCTCATCCAGTATGAAGAAGGGTTGCGGCCTGAAGAGAAACAGGGAGAAGAGCAGCGCCAGGGCGACCATCGCTTTTTCACCGCCGGATAGGAGCTGTAGACTCTGGAGTTTTTTCCCCGGTGGCTGGGCGTAGATTTCCACTCCGGTTTCCAGTGGGTTCGATTCATCCTGAAGACTAAGGCGCGCCTCGCCGCCTTCAAAAACTTCCTTGAAGAGGTGGCTGAAGTGTTCCCGTACGGAGTTGAAGGCCTCCATGAAGCGGTCTCTTGTAGTACGGTTTATTTTGCGAATTGTTTCTCTGAGGGATTCTACCGAGGCTTCGAGGTCTTTTCTTTGTTTAGTCAGGAACTCAAAGCGTTCGGTAAGCTCTTTGTACTCAGTACGGGCAAGCATGTTCACGGCGCCCATTTTATGGGTCTTCTCCTCTATTCGCCCCATGGCACTTTGCTCAGCGGCGCGTTCCTCTTCGGAGAGGGAAGGAAGGCCCTCGTATTCCGAAGATAATTCCCCGGGGGATTCCTCGAAAACCTCGGCGATGCGCTCACCCAGGTTCCTGGTGTCGGCTTCCGCCGCCGCCAGTTCCGTCTCCAGCAAGGCGACCTCTTCACGTACCTGGCCGGTCGTTTCCTGCGCCTCTTTCACCCTTGCCTCGCAACCCCCGGTCTCTTCGGCCAGGCGTGCGAGGTCATCCTCGAAGCGGATTCTTCTCTCCTTCTCCTTCTCCAGGTTTAGGAGGATGCTTCTAAGCTTCTGGTCGCCCCGGGTTACTTCTTCGGTCAGTGTTTTTACCCTGTTTTCAAGTGTTTTCCTCTCATCGCCGAGTCTCTTCTCCGTGTTAAGCAGCTCTTCGAGATGGGCGGAGGAGGTTTTCAGGGCTTCACGGGCGTCCTGTATGGCCTGAGCCGCTTCGCCCCGGCGGGTGCGACTCTCGGCGACGGCTTCGTGTGCGGAGTCGGTGGCGGCCCTGACCTCCCCGATGGCTTCCTCACTTTTTGCGGCACGCTCGTCCACGCGCGCCCTTGCCTTTTTGCACTCGGTAAAGAGGACGTTGTACTCCACCCGGCGGGCTTCAATTTCCAAACGCTCTTCCCTGGCCTGGGCAACTTCACCCTCTATTAACTCACGGGAAGCGCTCAGCCGTCTGGATTCCGCTACGGCCTGCTCCCATTCCCGCTTCTTCTCTTCCAACTCCGCGGCAAGGATTTTCTCCGATTCCCGCTGCCTTTCCAGGGTGTGGCGCGCACCTTCCAGGGATGAACGTGTTTCTTGAATCAGGGCTTGCGCGGCCGACAGTTCACTTCGGCAGGAGTATATTTCATCCTCGGCTTGGCGTTTCTTCCGCTCGAAATCGAAGAGAGAGGACCCCGGGCTTCCCCCGGAGCCGCCGCGAATCCATCCTTCGGGGTGAACGTAAATACCGTCCCGGCTGACCGCCGGTGTATTGTAGGCTGAAGCGAATGCCAGGGCGGCATCCGAGTCCTCCACAACGGCGGTGAGAGGAATGGCTTGGCGGAGTTGGGCGGGCAGGCCGGGAGAATCGTGGAGCCATGATACGAAGCCGGTTGCCCCCTTAACGTTGGGAGTGGAACCCCGCTTGAACTCTTTCAGCAGGAAGATTGCCTGCCCGGCGCGCTCGCTGTTTAAGGCCGACAGGAGGATCGGCAGCCCCTCCCAAGACTGGCCCGGATACCCTTCAAGCAAATCTCCCAGCGTGGCGGCCAGGGTAATGGCCGACTCCTCTGGAACGGAGGCGAGCAGTTGGGCCAGCGTTGCGGCAACCCGTTCCGGTTCACGCTCCTTCAGGAATCGGTGAGCGGAGGAGTGGAGGGACGCTTCGCTCGCCAGCAACACGGCGAGGCCCTTCTCCGCAACCGCTGAACGGCGACGGGCGCAATCCAGAGCCTCGGCCGCTTTCTCAAACTTCTCCGCCAGGGAATCCGCTTCGGCCTTCGCCTTTTCTCCGGACGCCACGGCCGCGGCCAGCTTCCGCTCCGATTCAGCTTTTCCAGCCAGGAGAGCCTCAATGGTCTCTTCGAACTCCTCCTCACGGGCGGACAGACCCTCTTCTTCCCTGGCCATGCGACGCTCACGCGCGGCCTGTCTTTGGAGGTCGTCGGCCATGCGCCCCAATTCAGCGGAGTATTTTGAGTAATCCTGGGCCAATTGAAAGGCTTCGTGACGCAATTTCTCCCGGGTTGCTTCGAGGGTTTTGGTCTTCTCCTGCGTTTCTTCAAGAAGGGAACGGGCCTCTTGGGCCCTCTCCTCGGTTTCCCGGGCCGTCTCTTCGAGTTTCAGTACTTCTTTCGCCAGGTGGTCGTGGTCTCTGGTGGAAACGGTTATTCGTTTTTCCACCTCTTTAATGTCCACGTCGATCTGTCTCGTACGCTGGTGGGCAGCCAGGATTTTATCGGTTTTTCTCTTGGTTTCCTGCTCGGCTCGCTCGTGGGTAAGCTCCTTTTCGTGGATCGATTCGACCACCGCCTGGAGCGAAGATTTGTGTTCCGCCAGCCTGGTCTTGGCCCGCTCAAATTCGGCCTGGCTTTTGGTGAGGAGAACCACCCTGCGTTCACGCTCGGCCGCCAGTAATGCCAGCTCACGGCCCAGGGCGCTCTTCCGGCCCGAGCACAGGGCGTAGGAGCGGCCCCAGAAACGCCTGCGCCTATCTCTCAACTCATCGGAAAGTTTTACGTAGCGGTCGGCCTTCGCCGCCTGCCGTTTCAGGGAGTTCATTTGGTCCTCGACCTCCGAAACGATGTCATTCAAGCGCAAGAGGTTTCCCTGGGCGGCGTCCAGTTTCTGGAGGGCGGATCGGCGATTTTGCTTGTAGTGGGCGATTCCCGCCACCTCCTCAAAGACTATACGCCGCTCTTCCGGGCCGGAGGCCAGGAGAGCTTCCACCCGTCCCTGCTCCACCAGGAAGCTCCCGTGGGTGGAGATGGCGTTTTGCATGAGAAAATCGTGAAGGTCCTTGAGGCGGACTGCCCGGCCGTCCATTAGGTAGCTGCTTTCCCCGTTGCGAACCAGACGGCGCCCGACCCGCACCTTGCGTCCCTCTTCCACCTCGAAGAGCAGGTACACCTCGGCCGTACCCGAGGGGGGACGTCTCCGGCTTCCTCCGAATATAACATCCCGCATTTGGTTTCCCCTGAGGCTCTTGGCGCTCTGTTCGCCGAGGGCCCAGAGGATGGCGTCGGTGATGTTGCTCTTCCCCGAGCCGTTGGGACCGACGACTACCAGCAAGTCCTCGGGCAGGGGGATACCCGTTTTGTCGGCGAATGACTTGAATCCCGAGAGTTCTATCCGGCGGAGCTTCAACACCTATCCGCCTCCCCGTTCCGATATTCTTCCAGCTTGGCTCGAAAAGCTCCTTCGAGTTCCTTCTTGGTGTGACTCACGTAATCGAATGATACCTGTACGGTTTTGCCTTCAGCCGCGAGCAGGCCGTTTGCTTCAAGCGCGTATTCGAAGACAAAGGAAGTGCGTCCGACGGCGCCGACTCTAAGACCCAAAGCGACCTCGTCGGCCATCCGGATCGGGCGTCGGTAATTGATCTCGAGCCCGGCAAGGATAAAGTCGAAACCGGTTACGTCCTCTACGCCGAAAACTTCGTGGAAGAAAGCTGCGCGTCCAATCTCGAAATAGGTCGCGTAGACGGCGTTGTTGACGTGTCCCATGGGGTCTAAGTCCCGGAAGCGAACCCTGAGGAGAATATCAAAGGGGAAATTTTTCATCCATGGCTCCGATAAGGCGTGGCGTACCTTGCAAAGGCGGCCCATGGAGCGTTATAGTTGCGGGCCGGAGGTACATCCTAACATGAACGAAGAAAAAATCAGAAGCATCCAGCAAGCGCTTCGCGAGGAACGGGTTGACGCGTGGTTTTTCGCGGACTTCAGGGGTTCGGATCCCATAGCTCAACAACTGCTCGGTCTCTCAGGCAACGCAATGGTTACGCGCAGGTGGTTCTACATCATCCCCGCCGAGGGTGATGCGGTGCGCCTATGCCACCAGATCGAGCCACACAGCCTTGACCACCTGCCGGGCCGCCGCCTTCTCTACGGCCCATGGCAGGAGTGGCAGCAGAAGCTGGGGGACACCGTCAAAGGATGCAGGAGAATAGCGTGCCAGTTCTCGGAGGCGGGTATTATACCCGCCCTTGGAAGGTTGGACGCCGGTACCGCGGACTACCTCCGTTCCCTTGGAGTCACGCTGGTCTCTTCGGGAGACCTGGTGGCCCGCTTCGAGGTTACACTCTCGAAGGAACAGGAGGCAGGCCACCGTCGCGCCATGGAGATTCTTCTTAATACGGTGGAGATGGCCTTCGCGAAGGTTAAGTCCGCCCTTTCCGCCAAGGAGCCGTTGACGGAATACCGTCTTCAGCAGGCCATGCTCGAAAACATGAAAGCCGGAGGATTGACGACCAACGCTCCTCCCATCGTTGGGGTGGACGCCCACGGGGCCGATCCGCACTACGAACCTGGTCCGGAGGGCAGCTTCGAAATCAAGAGGGACCAGGTACTGCTGATGGATCTATGGGGCAAGGAAACGGCCCCCGGTTCCATCTACGGCGACATCACGTGGTGCGCGTGGACCGGCGCATCCGTTCCCGACGAGCAGAGGAAGGTATTCGACGTGGTTCTCCGCGGCCGGAATGCCGGAATCGCGAAGGCCAAGGAAGCCGTTGCGCTGACGGTCCACGGTTGGGAAGTCGATCGCGCGACGCGTGATTCAATCGAGAAAGACGGGTATGGGCGCTACTTTACCCACCGCACCGGTCACTCGATATACGAGGAAGACCACGCGGACGGCGCAAACATGGACGATTACGAGACGCGGGACACGCGCAGGTTGCTTAAAAGAACGCTCTTCTCCATTGAACCGGGTGTTTACCTCCCGGGGCGCTTCGGCTTTCGTTCGGAGGTGAATGTCTTTGTCGGTGAGAGAGAAGTGACCCTTACCGGTCGAATGCAGACAAGCCTGCCCGCACTTCTTGGCTGAACCTCCCCTTTAGCAGCAACCTGCCGGTGGCGGGCCGTGGCTTTCGTTTTCGGCCGCCCGGCGGGAGACCGCCACAACAGGCGGTACCCCGTGGCCGCCCACGTCGAATGAGGCGGCCGCTCAGAGAGCAGCCGGATTTTCCCCTCGTTTCCGCACCTTGCGGTTGCGATTTCCCGGCGGACTGTCGTTGCTGTCGCTGCGCTCT
>CAZIBS010000086.1:0-9870 GCA_964537405.1 uncultured Thermoanaerobaculia bacterium
TTTTTCCGTAGGTAGTACACCCCAACACTAAAAACCCCAATCCCTTGATATTACCCGGGACGGCAACCATAATTCACCACCTGCACCGGGATTCGCCTGCCTGCTGCAGGCAGGCCGCCCTCGGTCCTCGGTTAGGCGGTGGATTATGGGTAAGGGGTTGCCCCCTTCCCGCTCCAGCCAATAAAGGGGTAGAATGACGGGCAAGGGTGCAGGAAGCCGCCTTGGGAAGGGGAGGATCAATGGTAGAACAGGAAAACCCAACAAGAGAACAGCCAATGATTCACCCGTCCTGTTGCGGAGAGAGGAATGCTCTCCTGAAGCCGTGGGCCGTTCACTGTACCGGAGAAGTTGTCCACAAGTACCCGGCCGGGCACCCCGGCCAAAGGACCTTCTTCCAACAGGATAGGGACCGCATGCTTCACTCTGAAGCCTTCCGAAGGCTGGGATACAAGACGCAGGTCTTTGTCGTCCACGAGGGTGATTTTTACAGAACACGGCTGACGCACACTCTCGAAGTATCGCAGGTTGCACGCGGAATCGCCGGCGCCCTCGGTGCCAACGAGGACCTATGCGAAACGGTAGCTTACGCCCACGACATCGGCCATCCGCCCTTCGGTCACCGGGGAGAAGCCGCCCTCGACGAGCTTTTATCCGGTGCTCTGGAAGCTAAGTTCGGACTCGTAAAGCCGATCGGCGGAAAGGCTTTCGAACAGAACTTCCAGTCCTTCAGGATAGTGGACAGCCTTGAGAAGCGGTATCCGGGCTTCCCCGGTCTGAACCTGAGCTGGCACGCCCTCCACGCCATTCTCAAGCACCATACCGCCTTCGACAAGCCGGTTTTGCCATACCACCTCGGCGCCTGGGCTCATGGAGAGGCGGAAACCATCAAGAGTCGCTTTCTCGACACGCCGGGTTGCTCGGCGGAGGCACAGATAGTAAACCTCGCGGACCAGATCGCCTGGGTCACGCACGACCTTGAAGACGCTCTTAGGGTAAGGTTTCTCACGGTCGAGGAGCTTAGGGATCTGAATAATCCCTTGCTTCAACAGGCTTGGGCCAGGGCGGAAGAGGGAGCCCCGGATTGGAACAAGGACCGCATCCTGTGGGGAAGGCTCATCGTCAGAAATATGATTAACCTCCTCATCAACGACGTACTTTCCATTTCAAGGGATAAAGCGGCCAGGATGGTGAACGTGGAAGCCGTGATAGGCCGGCCTGAACCGGTCGTCGACTTCTCCGCCGAAATGGCGGCGTCCGTCGAAGGCATGAGGAAGTTTTTGATCGAAAGGGTATATACCCATCCGGTGGTCGAACGCATGTCGGTCAAGGCGGCCGGCATTCTCGAACGGCTTTTTGAGAGCCTGACCCATGATCTGCTGGACCAAGAAAGCCAGTCGGCCAGGCTGCTTCCCCGGGTTACAAGGAAGCGGCTGGAAGCACAGGTAAACCCGGTGGCCAAATACCAGGTGGTGGTTGACTTTCTGGCGGGAATGACGGATCGCTTCGCCACCGAATTCTACCGCATTCTCTACGCTCCCGACGAACGCGGCATCACGAGCCTGTACTGACTCTTTCGCTTGAAGGTTACGGGCGCCAACCCGCTTTCCGGATGGACACCGTTACCTGGGACGGGAAGGGGAACCGCGCGGGCGCAACCGGATTGCCGCATCGGGTTTTGCCTGCCAACCGGCAGGCAAGGCCTCCTCGCAATGACGACCCTAAGGGGGTTTTGCGCTGGGCGGCCCAATCCGCGCGAAACGCGCCTTTCTCCCTCCCTTCGGTCGGTCGGCAGGCCGGGTACTAAAATAAACGGACTTACCGGGCTTCGCCCGGAAGGCGCACTTCGTGCGCAAGCCCTTGGCAGTGTACAATGAAACTTTCGCCATCTTCAGGGTTGGCTGTCATTACATATTTGACTTAGGAGTCTAATAACAGGTTGACAAGAAGCGTGGTCGGGAGTATCTTAATATCTTAAATGTGGAGCGATACAGTCCACATTGGGAGGATTCAAAGAATGCTGTTCAGCAAGGGCTTTGAATACGCGGTGAGCAGTCTTGTCCACCTGGCATCTTTGCCTGACGGGAAGACCGCCTGCTTGTGCGACATAGCCTCTGCGCGAATGATCCCGGTCTCATACCTGGCCAAGGTGATGAGGAGCCTCGTGAAGGGAGGCCTTGTCACTTCTACGCTGGGACGCGAAGGAGGCTATAGCCTGCGGAGAACTCCCAAGGAGATCAACCTGCTCGAAATATGCGAAGTCATGGAGGGCAAGATAGCCTTCGTGGAGTGCATGGTCGACGAGTCCAGTTGTTCGTTTTTTCTGGATTGCACCCATGCCGATGTATGGAAGCAACTTGGTAGTACTATGGAAGCGGGGTTCAGGAACACGACCCTCCACAGCTTGAGCAGTAGACGGCGCAACGCCGAATCGCGCCTGAAAAATGCTAAGGAGAAGAGGAATGGCAGAGCTGGCGCTTGACATCAGGGACCTGCACGCCACCATCGAAGGAAAGACGATACTCAAAGGAGTCAACCTGGCCATTCCCGCCGGAGAAATCCACGTGATAATGGGTCCGAACGGCAGCGGGAAAAGCACGCTGGCCAACACCCTGATGGGGCATCCCAAGTACACGGTGACTGGAGGAGAAGCCAGGCTCTTCGGCGAGGATCTCTTCTCCATGAAGGTTTTCGAGCGCGCTCGCAAGGGCTTGTTCCTGGCCTGCCAATACCCGGTGGAAGTACCCGGAGTATCTTTCTCGCGCTTTCTGTGGAATGCGTACCAGGCCACCCACACCGATGGGGCCGGAAAAAACGGGCAGGAAAAGAAAGACCCCAAAGCGATAATGGCCTTCAGGAAGAGGATGAACGCTTCGCTCGACAGCCTTCAGATGGCGCAATCTTTTTCCAGGCGGCACCTCAACGTGGGCGCCTCCGGGGGAGAGAAAAAGCGGCTGGAGGTTTGCCAGATACAGGTGCTCGAACCCCGCATGGTCCTGATGGACGAGATCGATTCGGGGCTTGACATAGATTCAACGAAGGTGGTGGCCGAAGCGATCAAGAAGATGAAGGGAGACAACTTCAGCGCCCTCATCATCACCCACTACCCTCGCATCTTGGACAGCCTTGATCCCGATAAGATTCACGTCCTCGCCGGTGGAAGGATTCTCTGTTCAAGGGGCATTGAACTTGCGAGGGAACTCGAGCAGAAGGGATACGAGTGGATTATCAAGGAGTACGACGCGGGCTGAATCCGGCGGGGTTGCTCGCTGCTGTTGGAGACGAAATGAACGCTGGAAAACCGGAAGACCTTGACTTTGATGCGGGTAAAACGGATTTCAAGGATCCGGATGTCGCCCTGTACAGAGCGCCAAAGGGCCTCACCAGGGAAACTATCCTCGACATTTCCGCTCACAAGAACGAGCCTGGTTGGATGAGGGACATACGGCTGAGGGCCTACGATATTTTCCTCAGGAAGCCCATGCCGCGATGGGGCGGAAACCTGGATGGGATTGATTTCGACGCGTACACCTACTACATAAAACCTACCGAGAAGCGCGAGGAATCGTGGGAAGACGTTCCTGAAAAGATACGCAACACCTTCGAGCGGCTGGGTATTCCGGAGGCCGAGCGAAAGTTTCTCGCGGGGGTCGGCGCGCAGTACGAATCGGAGATGGTCTACCACTCGATCCACGAGGATCTCGCAAAGAAAGGCGTCATTTTTCTCGACGCCGACGGCGGTCTCAAGGAGTACCCCGAACTTTTTAGAAAGTACTTCGCGACGCTCGTGCCGCCCGAGGACAATAAGTTCGCGGCGCTGAACACGGCGTGCTGGTCCGGCGGCAGCTTCGTTTACGTACCAAAGGGTGTCCGGTTGGAGATACCACTGCAGGCGTACTTCCGCATCAACTCCGAAAACATGGGTCAGTTCGAAAGGACCATAATCATCGCCGACGAGGGAGCGCGGCTCCACTATATTGAGGGCTGTACGGCGCCCAAGTATTCAACCAATTCTCTTCACACGGGTGTAATCGAGATCTTCGCGCTGAAGAATGCGCAGGTGCGCTACTCAACCATCCAGAACTGGTCCCACAACATCTACAACCTGGTCACCCAGCGCGCGGTCGCCTACGAAGGCGCCACCATGGAGTGGGTAGACGGCAACATGGGTTCAAAGTTGACGATGAAGTATCCCTCCATCTACCTGATGGGAGAGGGAGCCAACGGCAACATTCTCTCCATCGCCTTTGCCTCGGACGGGCAGCACCAGGACGCCGGCGCCAAGATTATTCACAACGCGCCCAACACGACTTCCACCATCACAAGCAAGTCCATAAGCCGAGGCAACGGGCGGTGCAGTTACCGCGGTCTGCTGAAAGTATCCAGGGGCGCGACCGGAGTGAAAGCCTCCGTCAAGTGCGACGCCCTCATGCTCAACGAGGAGAGCCGCTCCGACACCTACCCGACGATGGAGATAGCCGAGGAGGACGTTTCGGTCGCCCACGAGGCAACCGTGGGCAAGATAAGTGATGACCAACTCTTCTACCTGATGTCAAGGGGCATCTCCGAATCCGACGCCACCGCAATGATCGTGCAGGGGTTCATCGCCCCTTTCGCCAAGGAAATGCCGATGGAATACGCCATTGAACTCAACAGGCTGATTGAGTTGGAAATGGAAGGTGCCGTGGGATGATGGTTCAAAGGGCCTTGCCGATCACAAAAGACGTGTTGGAGGAGTTCTCCAGGGCGGGCGGCGAATCAAAACGGATGTTGGAGCGGCGCAAGGAGTGCCTTGACCGGTTTGCTTCCCAAGGGCCGGACTTCGGCCGCTATTCGAGGCTGCACCTTGATCTTGGAGCCTTGTCCATAAAAAATCCCGATTTTCACGGGCCCTTTCTTCCGCTCGACTCTACAGAGCCAATCGGGCTTGCCGGATACGGGGCTTTCGCCCGACCCCTGGCCGAGGCGTCAAAGGAAAACGAACGCATTCTCAACGAGTGGCTGCTTCCCCGAACGCCTTGGGACAACGTGGTTCTCGCCGGGTGGCGGAAGGGTCTTTACCTTGAGTGGAGAAGGGGAGCAACGCCTGAAAAGGTTCCATATATCTGCCTTGGCGATCCCGGCGGCCTCGTCCTTGAACCCATTGCCCTGAACGTGCGCAAAGGCGCGGAGGCGTCGCTCTTCATGCACTGGCGCGGTGGAGGGGAACCCTCTTTCCACGCGAGTCTCCTGGCCGGCAGGGTAGGGGAGGGCGCCAGCCTCAAGGTCTTCCTTCTCCACGAGGGCCGGGAGATGCGCCACTTCCTCTCCACGAATCTTGACGTGGGCACCGACGCCTCCGTTGAGTTCTTCTCCTCCTGGATGGACGGAAAATGGACCGTCGGACGATTCGCCGGTAGACTTGCTTCACCGGGGGCTTCATGGAAAGAGACCCACCTCTCAACTTTATCGGGAAGGGAACACCTGGACCTCGACAGCCAGGTAGCGCAGTCCGCCTCGCACACGAGGTGTGATGTACGGGTGAAGTCCGCGGTTTCCGGCGCGGGACGCAGCATTTTTACCGGAAACCTGCTGATGGAGAAGGAGGCTGACAACTCCGAAGCCTACCTGTCCGACCACGTCCTCCTGCTTTCTTCCAAGGCGCGCGCGGAATCGAGTCCCGGACTGGAAATCAAGGCCCTTAACGTAAAGGCTGCCCACGCCGCCAGCGCGGGACGGATCGATGAAAATCATGTCTTTTACCTGCAAAGCCGGGGGCTTTCGCCGGAGACCGCCAGGCGCCTTATCGTTGAAGGCTTTCTGCGGAGCCTTCTTGAAAGATCGCCAATGACCCTGGTGCCGGGCGTCGTCAACCCGTTACTCGAAAGCAAGGTGCTTATATGAATGAATCAGGGGATGCCGACAAGTTGCTTGACATCGATCCGTTAATGATGGACGTGCTCCTCGACCACTACAAACACCCGCACAACTATGGTTCCATCGAGAACGCGGATATCAGCCATGAGGAAGGGAACACGTCGTGCGGCGACAAGATCAAAATTGACGTCAAGACGAAGGACGGCATTATAAAAGAAATCAAGTTTACCGGTAAAGGTTGCATCGTCAGCCAGGCGGCCGCTTCCATTCTGACCGACATGGTGGCCGGTAAGTCGCTTGAAAGCGTCAGGGAACTCACGCGCGACGAGATGCTCGAAAATATCGGCATTCCTATCGGTCCGATGCGCCTGAAATGCGCGCTTCTCGCTATAAAAGTGCTGAAGACCGGCGTATACGGCCAGTCCGGATGGTTAGGCGAAGACGAGGAGGAAGACGAATGAGCGGAGAGGAATACGCGGCCGTTGCAAAGTTGGAAGAAATCGGCGATGGGGGACTGCACGCCTTTCTCGGTGACGAGGAGATTCTTCTGGTTCGCAACGGTAAAAAGGTCTACGCCATCGGCTACCTTTGCAGCCACATGGAGCAAGGTCTTGAAGGGGGCGGCGTGGAAGAAGGAAGTTGGGTCTGTCCCCACCACGGCGCCCGCTTCGACCTTGAAACGGGGGAAGCACTCTCCATGCCTGCCGTCGATCCCATTCCAACCTACGAAGTTAAAGTTGAGAACGACACGGTCTACGTCAAGGAGCCTGAAGAATGAGCCGGGCTGACCATAAGGTGGACACCGGAGTTTTAGACGTGAACCGGATTCGCAAGGATTTCCCCATCTTCAAGAGAAAAATTCACGGTCACCCCCTGATCTACCTGGACAACGCCGCCACGACCCAACGCCCCCAAGCGATGATCGACGCAATGGTGGAATATTTCACCGTGTACAACGCCAACGTTCACAGGGCGATACACACTCTCGGCTACGAATCGACGGTGGCCTACGAAGCCGCCCACAAGAAGGTCGCTCGTTTCATCAACGCAAAGTCATGGCGCGAAATCGTTTTCGTCAGAAACGCCACCGAAGCCTTGAACCTCGTGGCCATGGCCTGGGGCGGCGCCAACCTCGGGGCCGGAGATGAAGTCGTCATCTCCCTGATGGAACACCACAGCAATATCGTGCCCTGGCAGATCCTGGGTGCCCGCCTCGGCTTCAAACTAAAGTTCATACCGGTTACCATGGAAGGCGAACTCGACCTTCAAGCCGCGGAAAAATTGATTACGCACAAGACAAAACTCGTGGGCATAGTCCACGCCAGCAACGTACTTGGAAAGATCAACCCTGTAGGGGAGCTAAGAACGATGGCCAAGGCCGCGGGGGCGCTTTTCCTCATCGACGGCGCCCAGTCGGCGCCGCACATTCCAATTGACGTGAGGGAGCTGGGGTGCGATTTCTTCGTCGCATCAGGCCACAAGATGCTTGGACCCACCGGAATCGGCTTTTTCTACGCCAAGAAGGATATTCTCCTCGAAATGCCCCCCTTTCTCACCGGCGGAGACATGATAGACACCGTAACCACCGAAAGTGCTACCTGGAACGAATTGCCGTGGAAGTTCGAAGCCGGAACGAGCGCCATAGCCGAAGGCATCGGTTTTGGGGCGGCCATCGATTACCTCTCGCAACTTGGCATGGATAAGGTCTACGAATACGAAAGGGCGCTGGGCAAGTATGCTCTCGAAGGTCTTAAAACCGTCCCCGGCATTACTATCTACGGCCATAAGCGGGGCGAGAACCTAGCCGTTTTCTCTTTCAACCTTAGCGGCGTTCATCCACACGACGCCGCGAACCTGCTTGACAACTACGGCATAGCCGTCAGGTCCGGCCACCACTGCGCCCAACCTTTGATGACGGCTCTTGAGATGGACAACACTCTCCGCGCCTCCTTCTATCTATACAACACAATGGACGAGGTGGACGAACTTATCCACGCCCTCGGGGCGATTGTAAAGATCTTTTGAAAGAAGACGGGGTTTGTGTGGAAATGCCCGGGAACGCCGCGCCACGGCTCGACTGAATATTTACGGGAACGCCGCCCCGCTCCCATCGTTCCGTTCCGGCGCCGGGCTATGGACGGTATTCCGTTTCTTCCAGTGCATCAAGGCGGGCTATCCACATCAATCGTCGCGGAATTGGGACGGCCGTTACCATTGAGCTTCAAATGCATCTGTATTATCCTTAGTAGAGGAGGTACTGAATGACTATCGAAAGGACATTGAGAGGAATTGCCGGTTTCTTCATATTGGTAAGCCTGGGCCTTGGTTTCTTTCTCCATCAACCGTGGTGGTATCTATGGACCGCCATAATCGGCGTCAACCTTTTGCAGTCCAGCTTCACGAATCGGTGTCCAATGATGAGCATCCTGAAGATGTGTGGACTGAAGTGAGCGGCCACGATCTGTGGGTCGCGGGGATGGTCCTCGCGGCCTGGTACATATTAACTCGCTTTATCCTGCCCAAGATTGGCGTGGGCACGTGAGCGTCTCAATCTTCTTGCAAGACCGGGTCCGGTCTTGATGATGATAAACAAAGGAGGCAGTAAATGGCTAACGGTGTTTTTGAGGTATCCGACGGTACCTTTCAACAAGAGGTGATCAGTTCCGACAAACCGGTCTTGGTTGACTTCTGGGCGCCTTGGTGCGGTCCATGCCGTATGGTAGGTCCGGTAATCGCCGAACTTGCCGGCGAGATGTCTGATCAAATAAAATTCGCGAAGGTAAACATTGATGAGAATCAGGGCGTGGCTACACAATTCGGTATCATGGCAATTCCTTCACTCCTGATATTCAAGGATGGCCGTGTAGCCCAGCAACACGTCGGCGTTTTATCTAAGGCATCGCTTAAGGAACTCATCAAAAAGGTCCTGTGATACAAGACAATATAGCGGAGATTATAAAAAATGCCAATCTTCGAGTATCACTGTAAGAAATGCGACACAACGTACGAGAAAATAGTGTTTAATCGTGATGCGCCACCTCCAGCTTGCCCGAAATGCGGTTCGAAGGAGGTTGAGAAGCTGGTTTCCGCGATAGGTTCTTGTGGCTGCGGTCCCGGTCCCGGAGTGTTTACCTCGGGGGGAGGCTCTTCAAGCTCATCCTGCGGTTCCGGTTTTAGCTGAGGCTCATAATTGCCCGGCGCCGTGTGCGCCAACGCAGACAAGGCTTAAGAGAAAGGAGGCTCGGGGAGAGCCTCCTTTTTTATTGGGAAGATGGTGAAGGGAAAGTGCAGGTGCGAGGCGTTGGGCCGCTTGAGCGCAGTACCGGCAGAGCTACATCGAGCATCAACCCGATGAAGATAAAGTAGATGTGCCTTGTCCCGCACCAACCACGTCTTAGTGTTACCCCTTTTATCGTGTCTGATAAGATATCTTATGTCAAATAGCTGTCGACGGCAAGGTGAATACCGGGATTCAGCCCCGAGTCGGCCTTGGTAACCAGTGTTGACGACTTTAGCGCTTCGTTTTCAACCAGCATTCCCGCCGCCCTCTTCGTCATTCCCGCAAAAGCGGGAATCCACAACACTGACTGGATCCCCGGTGTCCCTCTTTGTCATTCCCGCGAAAGCGGGAATCCACAACATTGACTGGATCCCCGATGCCTCGGGATGACGGAAAAAGTGTCCTGCCCGCTCCCCTGTTTGTCATTCCGCCTGCCTGCCGCGTCGCGTTGCAACGCGGCGCAGGCAGGGCTTGTCCGGAACCCGCCGGCGACATCCCCAAGCCGTCATTCTAGGTCCTGGTCGCGCTTCGCTTGCCAGAATGACAGGAAAAAGTCGTCATTCCGGCTTGTCCGGAATCCGGCGGCGACATCCCGCAACGGGCCGATCCCGTAGGAGGGGCTTATAGCCCCGAATTGGTTGATGAAGATTCGCGGCAAGATGCCGCTCCAGCGGATGATGTTCCCTGCCGGTTGGTCCGGGGTCCAACCGTCCGATTCCGGACGCGCTTCGCTTGCC
>CAZIBS010000087.1:0-9853 GCA_964537405.1 uncultured Thermoanaerobaculia bacterium
GGGTTCGAGTCCCCCCTTTCGCACCAGCGGGAGCTTGATGATGGCAGGGCCGTTGAGAGGTGTTGAGAATGGATGGTAGAGACGAAGGGGACGAGAAGGGTAGGATACCCGCAGGCGGCGGTTACGAAGACGCGACCGAAGAGGGAGCGTTTGAAGTTACGCCGCCGCGGGAGGCTCCTGCCCCGGGAAGCGTAGGCGGCGTTGCGCGCGGACTGAGGGGACTCCGACCCGAGGGAGCACGTTACGGCGCGTAGGTTCGAGTCCCCCCTTTCGCACCAGCGGGAGCTTGATGATGGCAGGGCCGTTAAATAGCCGGGGCAAAGAAGGGGGAGGCGAATGGCCGGAGTCCCCCATAGCATGGGAAAGTGGCAGATGAAAATTACCCTTAAGAAAGAGGATGGTTGCACGAAAACCTATTCGGTTGAAATCCCGTGGGTAGAGATCGCGCCCAAGGTTGACACCGTCGCCAAAAAACTTCGCTTAAAGGCCGTGCTTCCCGGTTTCAGGTTGGGAAAGGCGCCTTTGGGGTTGGTAAAGGGACGTTTCAAGAAGGAGATTCGCGAAGAGGTTCTGGAAAAGGTGCTGCCCGAGACCGCGACCTCCGTTATCGAAAAATTCGACCTGAAGCCGGTCGTAGAACCCTACACGGAATTGCTGAATTTCAATGATGGAGAGTCGCTGGTCTGCGAGTTGGTTGTGGAGGTTCTCCCCGAGATTCCCGCCGTTACCGCCGAGGGGATAACGATCGAGAGTCCGAAGATAGAAGTAACGGAAGAACAAATCGCCGGAACCATAGAGGAGATGAGGCAAAGGGCGGGCGTCATGAAACCGGTCGAAGGCGAAGCCGAAGAGGGCGACCTGGCTGAAGTCACCATGAAACGGCTGGGCAGTTCAAAAGGCGTCAGAAAGTCTGTGGTCGCATCCCCGAAGAGTGGCGGGCCTGCCGGGGCTGAGCTTATGGGCCGGAAGAAGGGCGACATCTTTACGGTGAAGGTAAAGGCTTCGGCGGACGGGGAAGAGAATGAAGAGTCCGCCGACGTGGGGGTGCGCCTGGAGCCGGGGGAATACGCCTTTACCGTTGACAATCTGCACCGGAACGAGGTTCCGGAGCTGAACGACGCTTTTGCAAAGGATGTCGGGGAGAAAAACCTGGATGCTTTGAAGGAACGCGTGGGCAAGAACATGGAAAGGCGTATGGCCGAGAAGCTGGAAGCGCTGCAGAGGGACCGCCTCATGGATTCCCTGCTTGCAAAGTATCCCTTTCCCGTGCCTCCCACCCTTGTCGACCGACAACTTAAGAGCGACCTTGAGGAGATGGCCGAACAGATGGCCCAAAACGGTATCGACCCTGAGAAAGTGGGATTGAATTGGAAAAAAATCGCCGAGGATGGAAGGGCAATGGCCGGGCACGAGGTCGCCGTCTACTATCTCCTGGAGGATGTAGCGAAAAAGTCCTCCATCGATGTCTCCGACGAGGATATGAAGGAGTACTTTGCGCGAATCGTCCGGGGGACGGAACTGACGCCGGAAGACATTGAGTCTCGATACAAGAAAAAAAAGGCCATGGAAAACCTTAAAAATATAATCAGACACAGGAAGGCAATGGACTTGCTTCTCTCCCAAGCTTCTATTAAAGTAGCAGAGGGTGTTTCCGGTAAAGAGGAGGCATAGCATGGCCATGATTCCGATAGTGATTGAGCAGACGAACCGCGGTGAGCGCTCCTACGACATTTACTCCAGGCTGCTCAGGGACAATATCATCTTCATCGGGGAAGAGATCGACGACCGGCTTGCCGACCTCGTTATCGCCCAGCTCCTCTTCCTGGAAGCTGAAGATCCGGCTAGGGATGTCTGGCTGTACATCAACAGCCCGGGGGGGGGCATCACGGCGGGTCTTGCTATTTACGACACGATGCAATTCATCAAACCGGACATCAACACGATATGCATGGGCCAAGCCGCATCAATGGCGGCGGTGCTGCTCTCGGCGGCAACCAAGGGTAAACGCTACACGTTGCCGAACGCCAGGGTTATAATTCATCAACCTATGGGCGGAACAAGTGGACAAGCCTCCGACATAGATATACAGGCGAAGGAAATTCTTAGAATGCGGGAAAATATCTTTCGTATCCTGACCGAGCACACATCCCAATCCATCGAGAAGATTCGGGAAGATTGCGACAGGGATTTTATCATGTCTCCCCAGCAGGCGCTGGAATATGGCATTATCGATAAGATACTGACCCATCATGAGAGGAAGGAATAGATGGCCTCGATTCTCTTTTTATTCGTCCCTCTTCGCGGGATAGGAGAGAGCGCGAGATGAACAACGCATACTCCGATAACGAACTCAGGTGCAGTTTCTGCAACAAGCCTCAGCACGAAGTGATCAAGTTGATTGCCGGTCCCAACGTATACATCTGCAATGAGTGCGTTGAAACCTGCAATGAGATTATTACCGAGGATATGAAGAAGGAGGCGCGGTCCAAGAGCCCCCTGCCGAAGCCCGTTGAGGTCAAGGCCTTTCTGGACCAGTACGTAGTGGGGCAGGATTCCGCGAAGAAGCGTATCGCCGTGGCCATCTACAACCACCACAAGAGAAACCAAAACCTTGGCCTGAAAAACGATGTTGAACTCCAGAAGTCCAACGTTCTTTTGATAGGCCCTACGGGGACGGGGAAGACACTTTTGGCCCAAACGCTGGCCAGGCTGTTGAAAGTTCCTTTCGCAATAACCGACGCCACAACTCTTACAGAGGCCGGGTACGTGGGCGAGGACGTCGAGAACATTCTACTGAAGCTTTTCCAAAGCGCCGATGACGACAAAGCCAGGGCCGAGAGGGGAATCGTATACATCGATGAGGTAGACAAGCTGGCTCGCAAGAGCGAAAACCTTTCGATAACGAGGGACGTTTCCGGGGAAGGCGTACAACAAGCTCTACTGAAGATACTGGAAGGCACGGTGGCCAGCGTGCCCCCCCAGGGAGGCAGGAAACACCCTCACCAGGAGTTCATTCAGATTGACACGACCAACGTGCTTTTCATCTGCGGCGGCGCCTTCGTCGGCCTTGACAAGATCATTGAGAGGAGGCTTCACCAATCCTCCATCGGCTACGGCGGCGTTCCGGCCGAGAAAAAAGGGTCGGACAGTGCGGCTCTCCTGGCCAGGGTTCAACCCCAGGACTTGATCAAGTACGGCATGATTCCTGAGTTCGTGGGCCGCATTCCCGTGATCGCCGGCCTCACCGAATTGAACGTCGAGGCTCTGAAGATTATCCTGACGGAGCCGCGCAACGCCCTCGTCAAGCAATACCAGAGGGTTTTCGAGATGGAAGGCGTTACCCTTACCATGACCCGGGAAGCTATTGAGGAGATAGCTCAAGAGGCTATCTCCAGAGGGGTTGGTGCAAGGGGTCTCAGGATGATCATGGAAGACCTTATGTTGGATCTTATGTACACCATTCCCTCCAAAAACGACGTTAAGGAAGTCGTTATTACAAAGGACGTCGTTATCTCCGGCGCCAATCCCATCATGTTGATGGAACAGGCAGGATGACGCCGTCCGGACAAAGGGACTTTTTATGAATCTACCGGGATCTGCTTCAGCCAATGGTTCACCAATCGATGTTCCGCCTCTTATTACACTGAGAGACATGGTGGTTTTTCCGCACACCGTAAAACCTTTCGTCGTGGGAAGGCCGGTATCTATCGCGGCCCTGGAAACCTCGCTCTCCGAAGATGGGAGGGTTTTTCTGCTCCTGCAGAAGGATCCATTGGAGGAAGCCCCCGAACTTTCAGACTTGTATCGTATGGGCGTGGTGGCAAGAGTGACGCAGTCCCTTCCATTGCCCAACGGCCACTTCAAGGTCCTGGTCGAAGGTCTCTATCGAGGCAAGGTTGAGGATTTTCTACAGGATGCTTCAATCGTGAGGATTTCCTACCGTCGCGTCCGGAATTCTACGGAGGAAGAAGTAAAGGCAGAAGAGCTTTCCTTCGCGCTGGCCAGACAATTTGATGATTTCATACAAAAGAACAAGAACCTCTTCGGGGCCATGGCAGCTTCTTCTTTCCATCCCGAGAAACCCGGCGCCTTTGCCGACTACGTCGCGTCGCAACTTGAGCTGAAGAGCGAATTAAAACAGAGGCTTCTCGATACGGCTTTCCTTCCCGACCGGCTGACGCTTCTCAACCGGTTAATCAAGGCTGAATCAAAACATTCGGCCCTCGACCAGCGGCTTAACCGGGAGGTGGAAAAGCAGATAGAAAAGGCGCAGAAGGAGTACTTCCTAAACGAAAAGATGAAGCTGATCAGGAAAGAATTAGGGAGAGAAGACTCTGCAACCGATATTGAACGGCTCAAGGAGCGCATCAAGAAGATAAAGCTTCCCGAACAAGCCATGGAAAGGGCAATGGCGGAATTGACTCGCCTGGAAGCCATGCCGCCGATTTCCGCTGAAGCCACGGTGGCCCGTTCCTACATCGACTGGATACTCGCTCTTCCCTGGTCCAGAACGAGCAGGGACAACAAGAACATCGGTCGCGCCCAGAAAATCCTGGACCGGGACCACTACGGCCTCGAAAAGGTAAAGGAACGCATTCTTGAGTTCCTCTCGGTCAAGCGCCTGGCCAAGAACCCTAAGGGCAACATCCTCTGTTTTGTTGGACCTCCGGGAGTCGGCAAGACTTCGGTTGCAAAGTCCATAGCCAAGAGCATGGGAAGGCAATTCGTGCGCCTGTCGCTTGGAGGAGTCCACGATGAAGCGGAGATCAAAGGCCACAGGCGAACCTACATCGGAGCCTTTCCAGGCCAAATAATACAGCTCCTGAAGCGGGCCGGAACCGCCAACCCGGTTTTTCTCCTTGACGAGATAGACAAGTTGGGCGCCGACTTCCGTGGAGATCCTGCATCGGCCCTGCTGGAAGTCCTTGACCACGAGCAGAACGGCGTCTTTGAGGACCACTACATCGACGTTCCCTTTGACCTGTCACAGGTCCTCTTCATCACCACGGCCAACGTGACGCACCCCATTCCGCCCGCGCTGCTGGACCGTCTCGAAGTGATTCCCTTTACGGGTTACACCCTGCCGGAAAAGCTATCCATAGCCGAAGGCTACCTCATTCCAAAACAGCTTAAGGCACACGGTCTTAGAGAGAGGGACATGGATTTTCCGCGGGAGGGCCTGGCTTTTCTGGCGGACGGCTATACCAGGGAAGCCGGCGTACGCAACCTGGAGCGGGAGATCGCTACCCTGTGCCGCAAAGTAGCGCACAAGGTGGTTCGGGAGGGGCGTCGCAGCCACGAGGTGCTCACTCCGGAGCGGGTTGAAGCGTTGATCGGTGTTCCAAGGTACAAGGAGCGCAAAGCCCTTCTCTCCGATGAGGTTGGCGTTGCGGTCGGCCTCGCCTGGACCCAGGTGGGAGGAGACATCCTCCTGATCGAAGCCAGCTTGATGAGGGGAAGGGGCAACCTCACACTGACCGGCCAACTTGGGGATGTCATGCAGGAATCTGCAAAGGCCGTGTTTTCCTTCATTAAGGTTCATGTTGAGGAGCTGGGTCTCTCTCCCACCCTTTTCAAGGAGAGCGACGTCCACATCCACGTGCCCGAGGGCGCTATCCCCAAGGACGGTCCATCGGCGGGGGTCTCCCTGGCCGCGGCCATGGTATCGGCCTTTACCGGTGTTCCCGTAAGGCACGAAGTCGCCATGACCGGAGAGGCAACACTGCGTGGCAAGGTGCTGCCGGTAGGAGGCTTGAAGGAGAAGATTCTTGCGGCCAAGCAGCACGACATCTTCACCGTAGTTCTGCCCAAAGGCAACGAACGCGACATCAGCGAAATTCCCGAGGGGCTCAGGGAAGGAATGACCTTCCACTTCGTGGAAAATCTGCGAGAAGTAATGGCACTCGTTCTGGTCGACAAGGCTCCATCCGTTGGAGCGGCGGTACTCATCAAGGGGGAACGGGAATCGCGCCAGGAGAAGCATACCTGATTTGGTGAAAAACTTTCAGACACACCTTTCTAATGGATGAAGGTCCTTGCCGGCTTTGGCTTGGATAACCTTGTTGACTGGTAAGAAGCGGGAGTGCCTTGACAGCGCAAAGAGTGAAGATCGAAAGGGTCTGCGTTTCAACAGAACAGCTTCCGAGACCAGGGCTGCCTGAAGTGTCGGTAATAGGAAGGTCGAATGTCGGTAAGTCCACTCTTATCAATAGGGTGCTGGGGGTCGGCAAGATACTGAGGGTCAGCAGAACTCCGGGCCGTACACAGGCGGTGATCTTCGTGGACGTGAACGGCAGCGGATATCTGGTGGATTTGCCCGGCTATGGATACGCGAAGGTTCCCCTCGCCGTAAAGCGTTCATGGCGTTCTTTGGTGGAAACATACTTGGCCCGGAGGGCCGTGGGAATGGGAGTGCTGCTTGTGGATATACGCAGAGATGCGGAGGAGGAAGAGAAGCGCATGGTGGAGTGGTTCAGGTACTACGGTAGGCCCTTTTCCGTCGTCATGACGAAGGCCGACAAACTTCCCAGGGGACGCTGGAAAGCGAGGGCGCGCGTTCTGGCCGGGGAACTGCTACTCGAAGGAAATGAAGAGCCCATACCTTTTTCGGCGGTTACGGGGGAGGGCGTTAAAACCTTGAGACTCATCGTAAAAAAATCTATGGAGTAACGACAGATGACAAAGGAGAAAACCGGCAACATCGACTTGGCCAGGCTGCATGACATGGCGCCCAAGGAGTTGAACAAGCTCGCTAAAGACTTCGAGATCGAAGACCTGTCCACCTTGAAGCGGCAGGAACTCATCTTCCAAATCCTCAAGGCCCAGGCCGAAGCAAACGGCTTCATTTTTGCTGAGGGGGTCCTGGAAATCCTCCAGGACGGCTTCGGCTTCCTGAGGGCGCCCGAGTACAACTACCTTCCGGGTCCCGATGACATCTACGTCAGTCCGTCGCAGATCAAGAAATTCAGCTTGCGCACGGGAGACACCATTTCGGGACAGGTCCGGCCGCCGAAGCAGGGCGAAAAGTATTTTGCTCTCATCAAGGTCGACGCCATCAACTTTGAAGCACCCATGCAGAGCAGGGACCGGATGTGGTTCGAAACGCTGACACCCATATATCCCAACCGGCGTATCCGGCTGGAGACCACGAAGGAGGGCTTGTCGGGTCGGGTGTTGGACATGGTAACACCCATCGGCTTCGGCCAGCGCGGCCTCATAGTTTCTCCTCCGCGAACCGGCAAGACCATGTTGCTCCAAGCCATTGCCCATGCCATCACGGCGAACCACCCCGACGCCTACCTACTGGTTCTACTTATAGACGAGCGGCCGGAGGAGGTTACCGATATGCAGCGTTCGGTAAAGGGTGAAGTCCAGGCCTCGACCTTCGACGAGCCGCCGACCCGGCACGTCCAGGTCGCCGAGATGGTAATGGAGAAGGCCAAACGCCTCGTGGAACAAGGGCGAGACGTTGTAATTCTCCTGGATTCCATTACGCGAATGGCGCGCGCCTACAACACCGTAACACCTCCATCGGGACGGGTTCTCTCCGGTGGCCTCGACGCCAACGCGCTGCAGAAGCCGAAGCGCTTCTTCGGTGCCGCCCGCAACCTTGAAGAGGGCGGCAGCCTCACCATCATTGCCACGGCCCTCGTCGATACGGGATCGAGGATGGACGACGTAATCTTCGAGGAGTTCAAGGGCACCGGCAACATGGAGATACACCTTGACAGGAAGCTCGTAGACAAACGTGTTTTCCCGGCCATTGACATCAACAAGTCCGGCACGCGGAAGGAAGAGCTGCTCACGGACGAATTCGAACTCAACCGTATGTGGGTCCTGAGAAAGATTCTCAACCCGCTCTCCACCGTCGAAGCCATGGAGCTTCTTCTGGGCAAGCTGAGCGAGTTTGAATCGAACGACGACTTCCTAAACGGTCTCTCCGGAGGGCGTAAGTCATAGGGAAGCGTCTATTCCGAGAAAGGAGGTCGCTGTGAAGAAGCTCGTTTTTTCGGTTATGTTCACTTTGCTGGTCGGGTTTGTACTCCCGGCCGCCACGCCGGTTCCGGGCACCGTGTTGAAGAAATTGCCCCTCGCGCTCAAGACGCCTACCGGTATGGTATGGGACGGCCGAAGGCTGTGGGTGGCCGATCTTGACACGGCTACGCTGAACGCCGTAGACCCCGCAACGGGCAAGATAACGGAAACCATTGACGCTCCGGGCTACGCTCCAGAGGGTCTGGCCTGGGACGGAAAGCTGCTGTGGGTTCTCGACAAGGCCGATAAGACCGTCTACGCGCTGGACCCGGTTTCCAAGGAAACCGTCAGGGCCCTTCCCCTTGATACGCAATCGGCCGAAGGCCTCGCGTGGGACGGAACCACGCTTTGGACGGACGACGCCCGGGCGGGTGTTATCAACCGGCTCGACTCTTCCGACGGGACCACCTTCAAGAGCTTCCCGTCGCCGCTCGCGGGAGGGCCGAGGGGCGAAGAGATAGGGATGACATTCGACGGACGGAACCTGTACGTGGCCGACCGGATTTCCAACACCATCTACCGCGTGGACGCCGGGAAGGGGGTGGTTCTCGACTCTTTCGACTCGCCCGGTCCCTATCCCGCCGGCTTGGCCTGGGATGGGAAGCACCTCTGGAACGTAGACTACGAAACCAGGACTATCTACGAACTTAGCGCGAAGAGAGAGGCGCCCTACGTGCGCAGCGCGCCGAAGCACGAAAAACTGGTCTACCGCGAAGCCTGGCGGAACTTTGGGCCCGGTGTCCTCAAGACCCTGGACATCTACGTCGCCGTACCCCATGACCTTCCCAACCAGAAGATGCTGAAAGCACCGACCTTCAAGCCCAAGCCCGCCGGTTTCGTTACCGACCAGTGGGGCCAAAAGTGCGCCCACTTCCACTTTGAAAACCTGGAACCGCAACAGGTAGCCTCGGCCCAAATGACCGTGGACGCGGAACTCTACAAGGTTCGGTGGTATATAGACCCGAATAAGGCCGGCACCCTCGCCGACATCCCGGCCGACATACGCGAGGCTTACACGAAGGATAACTCCAAGCTCGATTTCACGGACCCCATAATCCAAAAGGCGGTCAAGGCGGCCGTGGGTAAAGAGAAAAACCCATACTGGATTGCTCGCAGGATCAACCGTTACATCCAGGATCACATGCACTACGAGATGGTTGGAGGATGGAATATAGCTCCAACCGTTCTTGCCAGGGGCTCGGGTTCCTGTTCCGAATACACCTTTGTTATGCTCGCCATGTGCCACGCCGCCGGTCTTCCGGCCCGCTATGACGGCTCCGTCGTCATACGGGGCGACGACGCCAGCCGCGACGACGACTTTCATCGGTGGGTGGAGATCTACCTTCCAAACTACGGCTGGGTGCCGGTGGATCCGTCGGGCGGCGACTCGAAGGTGCCCGCGACGCGCGCCAGGTACTTCGGAGGTTTGAACAACCGTTTTATCATCACGACCCAGGGGGCGGGAGGCAGCAAGACCCTCGGCTGGGATTACAACAGCGACGCAAAGTGGACCGCCAAGGGCCGTGTCAGGCTGATGCAAGAGAAGGACGGCGACTGGGTTCCGATCGGCAAGGTTTATGAAGCAAGGGAAAGCGGCACCCCCGGCGGCCTTACCTGCAAACCAGGCAAGGAGTGACCCTGCCGCCCTCCCTTTGGATCCCCCGATGTCGGCCTCGCTTGCGCTCCGCCTATAGGGGCTCCGCTTGGCTCACCCGGCTTCACTCGCTTGATGATGTCAAGGGACACCCAGTTTCCCGCAGTTAAGCTCATCTTGAACAGTTCATTTTAGTAAGTCCTTAAGTATCAGTATGATACGAAA
>CAZIBS010000088.1:0-9819 GCA_964537405.1 uncultured Thermoanaerobaculia bacterium
CGTACCTCGAGACCCCTGCAGCCACCTCTTCAAGAAAAGCTGCCCGGTCTTCGTCGTCAAAAAACACCCGCCGGCGAGCATTCCCACGCGACGCCACGTGCTAAACCGCTCCGGGAAACTCTATCCTCACCAGGCACGCCATTTTAGTTATTCTCCCCCTTTTCCTCTACATGCAAATAATAACAACTTGATTGCTGGAATGCAAGATGTGACCCCATGCTTTTCCCCGATCAACCGTCATCCCTAATTAGAAAAGTCGGGTTAAAGTTTGGGATATTTGGAGCGGGCGAGGGGTTTCGAACCCCCGACCTCAAGCTTGGGAAGCTCGCGCTCTACCAGCTGAGCTACGCCCGCACCGGGAATGTAAAGATAACCGAAGGCGCCTGGAGGGTCAAGGGATGCGGTAAACCCCGATTCACCACCTAAACCGGGATTAGCGCCAGGGCTCATCTACCGTCACGGCCTTCGCCGATGCCAGGATCGCAAAATGATTCTTCGCTCGCTGAAAATGAGTTCGGCCGCCAGGATGAAGATGCAGGCAATACCAATCCACACCAGGCTGCTTAGGCTATGAAGCCACAGGTATCCAATCAGCATCACCCACGAAGCCAAGCAGAGAACCATGCCGGTTGCAGCCCCGGCCCAGCCCATGTGGATCTTTTTTCGCAGCCGGATGGCGGCCAGGTTAACTCCGGCGAAAATGAGCAGGAATGTGGAACTCGCAAAGGAGGCGATAACGGTCAGGTTTCCCAGGTTGACGAAAAGCAGCGCAATTCCCGAGATTACACAAAGGCTGAGCCACGGAACATCCTTGGTGCGTTCCCGAAGCATGAATATGTGGGGCATCATTTTCTCTTGCGACATGACCTTCCCCAGTCGGGCGGTGCCGAACAACGTGGCGTTGATGGCGGACGCGGTGGAAAGCAATGCGCCCAATCCAATCAAGAGAAAACCGGCTTGTCCGAGGAAGGGTTCTGCGGCCACCGCAAGGGCATACTCCTTGTATTTTGCAATTTCGGCCGGAAGTAGATTTCCGACGGCCACGAGCGACACGAGGATGTAAATACAAACGGTTACCAGGATGGAGATGATGATCGCTCTCGGCAGGTTTTTCTCGGGGTTGTCCATTTCCTGTACGGCGTTGGGAATCAGTTCAAAACCCTCGTACGCTACGAAGATCAGCGCCGCACCCATCAAGGCGCCCAATCCGCCTTTGTCAAAAACCGGAAATATGTGATTCCCCTTGATATAAAACAAACCTACTACGGCGAAAAGAGAGAGAATCGCAACCTTCACCAGAACGATGACGTCCTCGGTGCTCCCGGCGGCCTTCACGCCGTACAGGTTGACGCCGAGAAAGACGAGCAACACCAACGACGCTAGGAAGTGCAGGGGCGCGCCGTGGCCGGAAGCCCCCAGCATGGCCGATCCATAAGCGCCGAAGGTAAAGGAGTACAACCCCAAGGTACCCACGTACCCGGCGAGCAGGAGCCATCCGCCGAGGCCCGCGATGTTCTTGTGGTGAAATGCGTGTTCAAGATAGGTAAAACTTCCGCCGTCCGAGCGGAAAGCCAGCCCCAGGCGAGCGTAGGACAACCCCGTCAGCAACGCTATGACGCCACCTACGCCGAAGGCGATGGGCGCGGCATGGCCGGCCATCCCCACCGACAGGCCGAGAACGGAGAAAATCCCTCCGCCCACCATACCCCCCACGCCCATGGCCACGAGTTCCTTCAGGCCAAGGCTTTCCTTTACCGCCGCTTTCCGCTGGTTTCCCATAAGGACTCCCATTCATAGGAACGCCTCCCGGCGCCGGAGCTTACCGCTACCGTCTTTCTAAGAGTTTCTTCAATTCCTGGTTCATCCGTTCTGACGACCTCGTGATCCATTATTAGCGGTCCATGAACACCTCCTCCAACGCCGAGGTAGGCACGCATTTTTATTATAACTGAATCGAATCCATCACGCGGCATTTCGCCGCGAATTGGTTCATAATAACGATTCACGGCAGAAGGGCTATTGCCTGCCGTGGGAGCGATCGCCTGCTTGCGATTGATTCAGGAAATCGCCGTCAGACCTACCTGCGCCGCATACAGACAAACCACGCTTACACGCAACGCGGCGCGGGCAGGCGCGGTGATCCTTTGATTCCATCCTCTCTTGCCATTGCGAGCGTGGCTCCGCCCTATGCGGCAATCCCGCGTTCCCGCTCGTCATTCCCGCACCTCCCTTCGTCATTCCCGCGAAAGCGGGAATCCACACCCCGTTGCCCCTTCGTCATTCCCGCGAAAGCGGGTTCGTCATTCCCATGCCGCTCTAACCGCTCGTAACCTCAACCAACCCCTTCGATTTCGCTTCCAATGCTCCGCCGGGGCACTTCTTTCACACCTATCGCGGAATTAGGAATCTCCCGGCAGATTGACTAAAAGCCCTTAGTATGCTAGAATTAAGTTTGTGATAGGAGTGGCTGGTGATGGCCGTGCGCTTAAGCGAAAACGTAGAATCGGAGGAGTTGGAAGCCGAGGTTAAACCCTTTATCCTCGATTTGGGCTGCAACTACGGGGTAGCAGTTGAAAGTATCAACCTCACGTTATCCATGGCTCCCGAGGGAGAAGGCCACCGCCTTATCGGCTCATTTCCCTACCGTATCCTTGCTCCCTGTTCCCGATGCCTCGAAACAGTGCATCTCAAAGGAGCCGCCGCTTTTAACGTCCTCTACCTGCCGGCTTCGCAAACCGGATTGGAGGAGATGACGGTTTCTTCAAAGTCGCAGTATGAGATTGCCTATTGCAAAGACGACACAATAGTCCTTCAAGACCTCGTAAGGCAGGAATTGCACCTTGAACTTCCCGCCAAAATACTCTGCCGGGAAAACTGCAAAGGACTATGCCCCAGGTGCGGCGCCAACCTCAACGATGTAATTTGCGCTTGCCCTAAACAGGATGAAGACGGCTCTTTAAGCGCTCTTTCGCCCACGTTGTCCTTTAAATTAGGAGACAAAACATGCCTAACCCGAGACGACGCCATTCCAAGTCTCGCAGAGATAAAAGACGCACCGGCGACACTCTTACGCCGCAGAACATAACCGAATGTCCCCGGTGCCACGACCCCAGACTGCCTCATACGGTATGCGGATCCTGTGGATATTACGACGGAAAGAGAGTGCTGAAGATCAAAGAGGTGTAACCACTCCATGAGCGTCCGCATTGCCCTCGACGCTATGGGTGGGGATAAGGCGCCGCTACCGGAAGTTCTCGGAGCGGTGGAGGCCTATCGCCGTTTTGGCGTCAACGTGATTCTGGTCGGTGATAAGCCAAGGCTTGAGCGCGAACTTGCCCGTCTCGGAGCAGGTGGAGACTCGCTTTCAGTCGTTCATGCGGAAGAGGTGGTCGCCATGGACGACCCGCCCCTGACGGCAATCAGGAAGAAGAAGCACAGCTCCATTCGCATTGCGGCAGATCTCGTAAAGTCCGGCGTGGCCCAGGGACTGGTGTCTGCCGGCAACTCCGGTGCAATCATGACGACCGCGAAGCTCGTCATTGGCGGCATCAAGGTCATTGACCGCCCCGCCCTGGCCACCTGGATTCCCCATCCAAAGGGCGTAACGCTCCTCCTGGACGTGGGTGCCAACAGCGACTGCAAGTCCATAAATCTATGCCAGTTCGCAATAATGGGGAGTATCTTTTCCTCCCAACTTACGGGTATAGAACACCCAAGTGTGGCTCTTCTCTCTATTGGAGAAGAGGATGCAAAGGGCAACGAACTCACCAAGGAGGTCTTCAAGCTTTTACAGGAGACCAACGTCAACTTCATCGGAAACGTCGAGGGAAGCGGTATATTCGCCGGTGAAGCCGACGTTATAGTGACGGACGGTTTTACCGGAAACGTAGTTCTGAAGACGGGAGAATCGGTCTACGAATTCATAACGCACACCCTCAAGGAGGGTTTTAAGAACAGGTTGCTCGCGCAGGCGGGCTACCTGCTATCTTCGAGCGTCTTCAAGGAACTCAAGGAAAAGATGGATTATGCGGAGTACGGCGGTGCTCTCCTCCTTGGAGTAAAAGCCGTTACTATAATTTGCCACGGCCGCTCACAACCCAAGGCGATAATGAATGCCCTCAAGCTGGCGCGTGATTTCTGCGTCGCCGGTCTGACGAAGAGGATTGTCGGTCAGATAAAAACACGCATGAAGGAATCAACCAATGGCAATCATTCGCTCGAGAATTAGGGGCACCGGCCACTCGGTGCCCGACCGCGTTTTAACGAACCTGGACCTTGAAAAGATGGTCGATACCTCTGACGAGTGGATTACCACCCGGACGGGCATCAAGGAACGCCACATCGCTTCGTCGGACGAGTACCTTTCCCTCTTCTGTGTCCGCGCGGCGCGGCAGGCCATGGAAATGGCCGGCGTTGAAGGCAAAGACATCGACCTCATAATCATCGGTACGGTTACCCCGGACCAGCCCATTCCCGCTACGGCCTGTTTCGTCCAGGCGGAACTCGGGGCATCCAACGCCGCGGTTTTCGACCTTTCGGCGGGGTGCTCCGGCTTTCTCTACGCACTTACAATCGCCGACAAGTTCATCAAGACCGGGTCGGCCCGCCACGCCCTGGTTATCGGCGCAGAGGTTCTCTCCAAGTTTACGGACTGGAATGATCGTTCCACCTGCGTTCTCTTCGCCGACGGCGCCGGCGCCGTTGTGCTCTCCGCGGAAGCTGGTGAGAACGGGATACTCTCTTCCGCAATCCACGCTGATGGAACCATGGCGGATTTTATCTACCTGCCCGGCGGCGGGTCGAAGATTCCCGTTTCCCACGAGATGATCGACAAGAACCTCCACACCATCAAGATGCGCGGCAACGAAACCTTCAAGATAGCGGTGCGCTCGCTGGAAGCGGTCTGCCGCGAGGCGATAAGGGGGGCGTCGCTGACGGCCCGGGATGTCAGGTGGTTTATCCCGCACCAGGCGAACACACGGATAATCAAGGCGGTGGGCAGCCGTCTCGGATGGCCGCCGGAGAGTATCTACCTGAACATCGACAGAATGGGGAACACTTCTTCCGCTTCGATACCAATTGCCCTCGACGAAATCATCAGGTCGGGAAAGGTCAAAGAGGGCGATATTCTACTCCTGGCGGCCTTTGGCGCCGGATTGACCTGGGGTTCCGCCCTAGTGCGCTGGTAGAAGCCCAACAACGAGTCTAAGTGTCGCTGCAATCTTAAGGGGGTTGCATGAGGAAATACGCCTTTGTCTTTCCAGGGCAGGCCTCACAGTACGTTGGAATGGGGAAGGAGTTGGCCGGGCGCTACCCGACGGCCGGGGCCGTCTTCGAAGAAAGTGGAGAGGTCCTGGGCGGTGATTTCACAAGACTGCTCCGGGAGGGGCCGGCCGAAGAACTGAACCTTACGGAAAACACGCAGCCGGGAGTACTTGCCGTGTCCATAGCTGCTTGGCGTGTGCTTCGCGATAAGATTCAGGGCATTGAACCGGCCTATTTGGCGGGGCATTCTTTGGGAGAATACAGCGCCTACGTTGCCGCCGGAAGCCTCTCTTTTCCGGATGCACTGAGAACGGTAAGGGCGAGGGGACGTTTCATGCAGGAGGCCGTACCGGTAGGCGTCGGCGCAATGGCCGCCCTCATCGGTCCTTCTCCCGAGACGGTGGAGAGAATTTGCACCGAGGCGGCTGAAAGTCAGACGCTCGCGCTTGCCAACGACAACGCCCCGGGCCAAGTAGTCATAGCCGGCCACGCAGAGGCCGTTCAGCGAGCCATTGAAAGGGCGAAGGCCGAAGGTTGCAGAAGGGCGGTGGTCCTACCCGTCTCCGCCCCCTTCCACTCCGCCCTGATGGCCCCAGCGAGGGAGAAGCTCGCCCCGGTGCTGGCGGGCCTGAGTTTCAACGATCCCGAGTGGCCGGTAGTCGCCAATACCGACGCCCGGCCCGTGGCTGCGGCTTCCGAGGCTAGGCGAAAGCTGGTTGCCCAGGTGGACTCTCGGGTCAGGTGGAGGCAAACGCTTCTTTTCCTGCTGGAAGAGGGGGTTGATACAATCATAGAGGTTGGCCCCGGAAGGGTTCTCTCCGGCCTCGCCAAGCGTGTTGACCGGTCGTGGCGGATACTGAACGTGGAGGACGAGAGGAGCCTCCAGGCTACGTTGGCCGCCCTCAACGAATGAGCGGATTCACCACCAGCCCCGGGATTCGCCTGCCTACCCCGTTGCGCGCAGGCGCGGACAACGCGCTCTACGGGAGCTTTTCCACAGCATGCTCACATCTAAGCCCTCTCTCGGTTAGGTGCTGGATTCCGGTAGATTGAAGAGAAAGGAGAAACAAATGAAACGCTTCGAAAAACGAATAGCGCTTGTAAGCGGCGCCGCGCAGGGAATCGGGCTGGAAATAACGCGCCTCCTCGCAACTGAAGGCGCCACCGTATACGGCGCAGACATGAACATGGAAGGCATGGTTTCTTCCGCCGAAAGGTTAAAGGCGGACGGCCTTGACGTCATTCCCCTTCACCTCAACATAGCCGACCGAAATTCCTGCGAGCAGACCGTAAATACGATAGTCGACGCTTCAGGACGCCTCGAACTTCTTGTAAATAACGCCGGAATAACCCGGGATAGTCTCCTCATGCGCATGAAACCCGAAGCTTGGGACGCCGTCATCTCCGTCAACCTCTCCGGGACCTTTCACCTTACGCAGTTTGCAACCCATCCGATGGTCTCCCGGCGCTTCGGCAGAATCGTGAACCTAGCATCGGTTGTAGGATTGATGGGCAATGCGGGCCAAGCCAACTACGTTGCCAGCAAGGCCGGCATAATCGGGTTGACCAAGGTCGTAGCCAAAGAGCTGGCCTTGCGCAACATTACCTGCAACGCCGTTGCTCCCGGGTTTATCACGACGCCGATGACCGGGAAACTGAGCGACCGCCAGCGGGAGCAGATGGCTTCTACCATACCGATGCGGCGTTTCGGTACGCCACAAGACGTTGCCGGGACCATCCTCTTTCTCCTGAGCGAAGACGCCGCCTACATCACCGGTCAGTGCATCTCCGTCAACGGTGGAATGTATATGTGATTGTAGGGCACCTTCCACAAACGGGTTCAGTTAGCGGGGGGAAAGTACGTAAAAAAACGCTCGTCAGGGTTCTCGTGCCTTCGGGGGAGTTTAAGGCGAAGGCTGCCGGATAATTGCCCGGGGGTGCGCTTTCCTGTAGAATACCCGGAATGGGGAGGTGGCCATGATGAAGGATGAAGGACGCCGCAGAGAAGACCAGTGGTTCTATGAGCAGGAAAGCAAACTTATCGAGAAGATGCGTCGCGACCGCGAGGCTCGCCTGCTTGCCAAGGCCGAAGAGGAAGTCGAACGGGAGAGAGAAGCACTCAAAAAGGTCCACTGGATGTGCTGTCCCAAGTGCGGCCATCCTATGGAGGAGAGAGAACTGCAGGGAATAGACGTCGATATCTGCACCCGTTGTGAAGGCATCTTCTTTGACCGCGGCGAAATTGAAGAACTGCTTCTTAACAAGGGCGGTATCGACAAAGTCGGCTTTTTCAGGAAGCTGATGGGCTTCACCGTGGATTGAGAGAATAGCGGCTGCTTACGAAATTCGTTCACCGCGGTGGGCTTTGTCCGGCCGCCCCAGGATAATATAAACCCGTGGATTAGGACCCCGTAAGCGCCGGCCTTCGGCTTCAAACCGGTTTCTCTCCGGTCCGGAAGGCTTCAAAGCCGGTTATGTCTGCGCCGACGATAAGCTTGTGAATGTCATTGGTTCCCTCGTAGGTGTAGACGCTTTCGAGGTTCTGCATGTGGCGCATGGCGACGTACTCGTCAAGAATCCCGTTTGCCCCTTCGATGTCGCGCGCGGTGCGGGCGCATTCCCTCGCCATCGAAACACAGTTCATCTTGGCGAGGCTGACCTGCTGGTGGCGCAGCCTTCCTTCGTCTTTCATCTTCCCCAGTTTCCAGACCATGAGCTGCGCCTTCGTTATTTCGTTGACCATCCATACGAGCTTGTCCTGGACGAGTTGGAAGCGGGCTATGGGACCGTCAAACTGTATGCGCTCCTTTGCATAGCGGAGCGCTTCGTCGTAACAGGCCATGGCCGCGCCCACCGCTCCCCACGCGATACCGTACCGGGCCTGGTTAAGGCACGAAAGAGGACCGCTAAGCCCCTTTACGCCGGGAAGGCGGTTCTCATCCGGAATAAACACGTCGTCAAAGATGAGTTCAGAGGTGACGGAAGCTCTCAGGGATAGCTTGCCCTTCATCTCCGGCGCCGAAAATCCCTTCATTCCTTTTTCTACGAGGAACCCTTGAATCCCGTCGTCGGTCTTCGCCCACACTACCGCCACGCTTGCCAACGTACCGTTGGTTATCCACATCTTCGCCCCGTTCAGGCGCCATCCGTCACCGGAATGTACCGCCTTGGTTCTCATCGAACCGGGGTCGCTGCCTGCGTCAGGCTCGGTAAGGCCGTAGCAACCGATGATTTCGCCCTTAGCCAGGGCCGGTAGGAAGCGCCGCCGCTGTTTTTCCGTTCCGTAGCGAAGGATGGGGTACATCACAAGTGAGCCCTGGACGGAGACAAAGGACCGCATGGCGGAGTCCCCCCTCTCCAGTTCCTGCATGATTAGCCCGTTGGCTATGTTGTCGAGGGCGGAACAGCCGTACTTTTCAGGGAGCGTTGCACCCAACAGCCCGAGTTCGCCTATCAGGGGGACAAGATCCAGGGGGAAAGTCCCCGCCTGGTAGTGATGGACGATGACGGGCAAGACCTTCTCATCGACCCAACTCCTGACGGTGGAGCGCACCATCTGTTGCTCTTCGGTCAGGAGGTCGTCCAAACGGTAGTAGTCCAACGCCTTGAATTTGGCAGCCATCTCTTCTCCTCCCCGCACACACCCGCTCTGTAACAGGCGGATTTTCTCCCTGAAGGGGAGAGGCGCCCGAATGCGGCCTCAGTTGATACGGATTGCCTGGTTCTTTACTTTGCCGGTATGCCCAAAACCTCGTTGAGCGGTTTTGGTGGTTTTCTCTCGCGGCTCCCCTTAGTGCCGACCTTTCTTCCCGGTTTCTTCCTTGTTTTTGCCTTATCCGGTCCCGCCTTCTTACCGGCTTCCGTCAGCATCCAAACTCCGCGGGCTAAGGGGAGTTTGTTAAGAAGCCCCTGCTGTTTCAGAATGGTCAGGGCCTGGCGGGCCGATTTGCCTACGGGTACCCCTTCGGCCTTGTAGCAGGCAAGGATGTCGGAGCTTTTAACCTTGGTCACGCCTACGCTGTCCCAGAAACGAATGTATTCCAAGTAACGAGCCCTGTGGCTATTCAACGTTTTTCCATTCATGAATTTTTTTAGTTTGTCTTTGTTGACGACGTGACCCTTCTTTTTCTTCGAGCCTCTCTCAACTTTTTCCTTTTTCGGTAGCGCACTCTTAGTTGGCGTCGTCGGGGCCGGGCGTTTTTTTGCGCGAGCATTCCCAATGAGGCCGTCGGCCAGGAACGCTTCGACGCAGGATTCTACGAACTTCTGGTCTCCCTCGACGTCCAGTTCAAAATCACCGTGCTTTATGTGTATGCGATATGTCTTCTCCACCATAGCTCTTCTCCTTTTATTAAACCAACCGCCACCTAAACATAACTAATGAATATGCACACTTTTATTAAGAATGTCAAGCCCCTGCCCCCCCCGGATGCCGCGATGGTTCGGACGGATTGCGGCGTAATGGCATTTGAAGGCAAAATCGAGGGTGTCGGACGAATCAACGTTGCCCATCCGTCATTCCCGCGAAAGCGGGAATCCATCATCCGCCATTCC
>CAZIBS010000089.1:0-9601 GCA_964537405.1 uncultured Thermoanaerobaculia bacterium
CTAATCCCCACCCAACCTACATTACCAACGATTTAAGAGGGTAAACTTCCGTTTAGTATGGGTAATGTCATTTGGAAAGGACCCAACAACCCAAGGGGGTTTAGCGCATTCCGGACCACCGGAAGGGCAGGACGACCGAAAAGGCAGGGAAGCCCCCTGCCACCCGGCACGGCGCTCAGGTCGCTCCCCAGCGTTGCCCTACCCTCCGACTGGGCATCAATGATTATAACCTTCTCATGATAAAGGGCAAATGTAGTTAACATGGGTTTACCCACATGAAACAGCGAGGAGCCGCTTTTTCTATGGCCGCGACACGGCTAACCGACTTCTCCCTACCCCTGCCGGACGAAAACGCGTTATTCCGGTGTCACCGTTTTCCTCTCACGCGTAGGTGGGCCTGCGTGTCCCGCGCATGGTCGAAAATACCGGTTCGCGCACGTTCCACGGGCTTTTAACCATTGTCCCGGCCGAAAGATCAGGCACGTCTCTTCAGGAAGGCCGCGTAGAAACCGTCCCAAGCGTGTTTGTGGGGCAGGAGGTAGGCGCGTCCCCTTCCAGGCCGGTCCAGCAATCCCTTTAGCCAGCCGGGCGTCCGGAAGGTGGCGACTTCGAAGTTGTCGTGCGTCCCGAGAAAAGCATTGATCACGCTCTCCGTCTCTTCCTCCTCGATGGAACATACCGAATAGCCGAGCACGCCGCCCGGTGCAACCACGGAAGCGGCTTTTTCGAGAAAAAGCGCCTGCACGGCGGCCTTTCTTTTGAAGTCCTCTTCTTTGAATTGCCGGCAAATCTCCGGGTTGCGCCTCAATGTGCCGAGGGAAGAACAGGGGGCATCGACGAGAACCGCCGGCCACTCCGCTTTGAAGGGAAGGTTCGTCCCAACATCCACCCTTGCTATCTTGACGTTTGTCAGCCCCATTCTTGCAACGTTGTCGCGTATTTTACGGATTCTTCTTGGAGTCCGGTCGGTAGAGAGAATCCAACCCTTTGCGCCTAGTCGCAAGGAAATAACAACCGTCTTGCCGCCGGGAGCGGCGCAGAGATCAAGGACCTTCCTTCTGCCGGACAGGGGGAAGAGAAGAGCCGGGACCTGGGAGGCCGGGTCCATCACGTAAAAGAGTCCCTTCCTGAAGGCCTCGGATTCAACGGGATTGCCGGATTTTACGGTGAAGGTCATGGGAAAGGTTCCCTCGGGCTCCACTCTAAAACCAGCTCCTTTGAGGAGCCGCACTCCGGCGGCGGAACCATCGCTTCCCTGGAAGAGGATGGTCGTTTTTGCGGGAGCGGCCAGGGCCGATAGAATCGCTTCGGCTTCCGCTCCGAATCGTTTGACGTAGCGCCGTACGAGCCAGATCGGCATACCATGGCGCATGGCGAGCCCTTCCGCACCCGCGGCTTCCGCAACACTTTCCGCCTCGTCGGCCCGGCCTTCGGCGACCGATCGAAGCACTCCGTTGACGAAACCACCGGCTCGCGGATTGACGACCTTGGCCGCTTCGACGCACTCGTGGACCGCCGCGTAATCGGGAACCCTGTCGAGGAATAATATCTGGTAGACGCCCACCCTGAGTATATTGAGGAGTTCGGGATGGATCTGTCCGATTTCCCTCTTCGCGTGCACTTCCACGGTCCGGTCAAGCCGCGGCAGGTGGCGCACGACGCCGTTTGCCATCTCCTTTACCAGGGCTTTGTCGTCCCGGCGATCCAGCTTCTCCTGAACAAGTTGGACGGAACCCTTCAGGGAGCGCCGCTCCTGGAGCACTCCACAAACTATATCGGCGGCAAGCGCACGCAGGTTGGGGTTCTTGGGGAGGGCTTTCGGCCGGGTTTTGGGCCTTGAAAGGTAGGGCTTGCCCGAAGGGCTTCTCTGGTATTCCCGGGGCTTCCTGGTGTTTTTGTTTCCACCTTTTACTGTCATTCAGCCTCCTGGACATTCGTCTGCGGAGGCAGGGAGATGCCCCTTAGAAACTCCTCTGAGGCCATTGGCCTCTTTGATTCGCGCTGAACCCTGTCGAGAAACAACACGGCGCCGTCGCCACATACGATTCCCAGCCTCTTCCCCGGGACCAGATCGCCCGGCGCGTGGCCGGGTTGTGTGTCTTCCGCCACCCTTGATTCCAGCACCTTCACCCTGGCACCCCTCGCCACAAAAAATGTTCCGGGCCATGGCAGGAAAGCACGCACCTGCCTTTCCAGTTCCCGTGCCGGCCTCCTGAAGTCCAGTTTCCCGTCTTCTACGCACAGCTTCGGTGCGAAGGTCGCCCTGTCGGCTACCTGGGTAGTCGGTTCTATAATCCCGGCTTCCAGTCCTTCGAGCGTGGCAATGAGCAGATCGGCGCCGAGTTCCGCCAACATCGCGCTCAGAGAACCGGCGGTGGCGCCTTCCGGTATGAGGAGTTCTCTTTGAAGGTAGACCGGACCGGTGTCCAGTCCCTTATCCATCTTCATCGTCGAGATTCCGGTAAGCGCGTCACCGGCCAAGATGGCGTGCGCCACAGGCGAAGCGCCCCGGTGCCTTGGAAGAAGGGAGGCATGCACGTTGACGCACCCGAGGCGCGGTATCTCCAATATCTCTCCGGGCAGTAGTTTTCCATAGGCGACAACGGTTATGACGTCCGGCTTGAGACCCTTGATGGTCTCCACTACGAGCGGTTCTTTAAGGTTCTTCGGCTGGAAGAGCGGAAGCCTCTCTCTATCAGCCACCACCTTGACGGGTGGCGCAGTCAACACCCGCTTCCTGCCCGCGGGTTTATCCGGTTGGGTGTAGATCCCTACCGGACGCGCCCCGGATGACAATAGCGCGGTGAGACCGGATACCGCGAATGCGGGGGTTCCCATGAAAACTATTCTTTCGGGTAGGGGGCGCACCATTTGCCCTCCCGGACCATCTTCTTGATCTTGCGCTTCATGATTTCCCTGCGAACCGCGGATATCTTGTCAATAAATAAAGTCCCTGCAAGGTGGTCTATTTCGTGGCAGAGGGCGTGGGAAACGTATTCTTTACCTTCGACTTCGAAGGGCTTCCCGTCGCGGTCCAGAGCCCGGACTCTTACCCATGCCGGACGCTTGACCATGTCGTAGATCTTGGGGAAGGAGAGACAACCCTCTTCGCGCCTGGATTCTCCACCGCTCTCAAGGATCTCGGGGTTTATGAATACGGTACAGGTTTTCTCGTCGCCCTCCAACCCCATGTCCACCAGCAAAACGCGCAAGGGTACGCCCACCTGGTTCCCGGCAAGACCGGCGCCCGAAGCAAACTTCATGGTTTCAACCATGTCGTCGATCAGTTTTTGAAGCTCACCGCCGAACTCTTTTACTTCCCGGGCCCGCTCTCTCAGAACCGGTGAGCCGTAGAGTTCTATCTTTAGAATCGCCATTTACCTACTCTTCAAAGCTTCTTAAAAGGGTCAGGGTTCGTTTAACACGATCGCGGAGGATGTCGTCCAGACGCTCTTCAAACTCCTTCCCGCCTTTCTCCAAGACCACCATGCTTTCGGCCGACAACTCAAGAACTTCGGAGGATTCCAGCGCCGTGACGGTAGCCGTCCTGGGAATATCCTTCAAGAAACCTGCTTCTCCAATTACGTCCCCGATACCGATCTCGGCCAGCGGCAGTTCTCTTCCCTCAAAAACACCCCTGGCTTCGTAGATCCCGTTCAGTACTATGAAAAAGGAATCTCCCTCGTCCCCCTCGCGCAACAAAACCTCTCCGGCCTTGAGTTGCCTGGGTTTGGATGCCCTTACAAGAAACCTTATCTCCTCCTCCTCCAGTGTGGGAAAGAGAACTTTTAAGAAGGAAACCCGGACCTTTTCTTCATCCCGCTTTTGTTCGACACGCTCCGAGACTTGGTCCTGCTTTTCAACCACCTCTTCGTGAAGGGAAGGCTTGTCTTCGACAACGCTTTCTTCCATGGAAAAATCCGCACCGGAGGCCTCACCAGGCGTGGTTGCTTCTTCCGCGCACACCCTTTCTTCCAAGGCCGCGCCGGCGTCATCAGGGATCTTCTCAAAACTCCCGGAGTCTTCCACTCCAACGTCGAAGGAGAAGGAGTCTTCTTCATCGCTTCTCCCTCCCGGGCTTTCCAACTCCACTATGCGGCGGGCCAGTTCTTCGTCCCGAGGTGCTATTCGAGCCGCCTTCTTCAGAAGAGTCACTCCCGTCGATCGGTTCCCCTCGGCAAAACGTGACTCCGCTTCGCCCTTGTAAATGTTTACCGCATCCTTCGTGCGACCGGCGCCGTTGTAAGCCTCTGCCAGGCGCATCTTCATATTGAAATCGAGAACCGATTTCCTGTCGATTTTCTCCAGGATTTTGACTGCTCGCTTGTACTTGCCGGACCTGAGAAGTACTATCGGGTCCACCTTGCTCTTTCCGTCAACCATTCCCACGCTCCCACTCCTTCCACGGCAAGTTTACATCGTACCGCCCCCAAGTCTCAAGTCGGGAAATCGCCAGCAGCGTCGCACGTCCGCGCCTGGACGGAAGGCCATGGAGCAAACCCGCTTCTACTTGATCGCTATGGGAAAGGTTACATTTGTCTTCACCGCCACACCGTCCTTCATGGCGGGAGCGTACTTCAGCTTCAAGGCGGCCTGACGGCAGGCATCATTGAGCCCATAGTCCGGAATCAAGCCCCTCATAACCTTTGCACCTGATACCACACCGGTCTCGTCGACATAGACCTGAACCCATACCGTGCCGTGAATCCTGTGACGCCGGGCGGCGCCCGGTATGAAGATCTTGAGTTTATTCAAACGACGAGGTTGTACATCGAGCGCCCAGGATTCTACAAAATCGCCGACCTTTATCGTTGGTTTCTTGGATTTCCGGGGCGAAGGGCTTTTAGCCGTCGGCTTGGAGGTTTCTGCCGGGGGTAAAGCCTTGGCTTTCGTCGTTTTGGGAACGGCCGCCGCAACACTCCCTTTGGCCGGGCTTCCGGTTGCGGTCTTGGTTCTTTCTACGGCCGCCGGGGGAGCGGCGCTTCTGGATGGGGCCCCGACCGGCGCCGGGGTTGCCTTCTTCGAGGTTGCTTTTCGCTGCTGGTTATGCATGTTCTGGTTGGCTGCGGCCGGCATACGCCGGGCGTGGCGTTTCTCCTTGGCCGTCGTGGCCTTGCCCACCTTGTTTTGAAGAGCCTTCTTTTCATCTTGGATGGCCTGGAGCTTCCCGGCCATTTCCTCGTTTTGCGCGCGCGACCTAGCCCTTTGAACCTTGAGCAGGGCCAACTGCTGCTCGGCCCTCAGGGTTGCTTTAGAGGGTCCGTTTCCCCTGAAGAAGATGAGCCAAACCGCCAGCACAACGATGACGATGGCCGCAACAACGCCTCCCGCGACCAGCATGATCTTCTTACCGCCACCGGTCTCCATCTCCTTCTTTTTGTAGGCCGCGGGCAGCTTGGTTTTTACCGGAACGGCGTGCGGCAACGCTTCGGAAACCCGGGGAACTTCAGCCGCCTTCTTTGCCGCTTCGAGCGCCTTGGCGAACGGTGTCCGGTCGGTTTTTACGAGGGCCTCGTCATCTTGAGCCTCCGCCTCGTCCTCGCCCCTGAAGAGAGAGTGCATCAGGAAGGCCATGTTGAATGTCGTGGGACTGTACTCCCCCGAGGAGATGAGCTGGTCAAGGTCGCCCTTCATAGGGTTGATTGACTTGTAAGCGCCGGGGTAGTGCGGTAAAAGGCTCTTTTTCAGGATCGCCATGAGGGAAGCCGGGATGGTTTCGGCTCCGCTCATCCTGGCCTTCGCAAGGCGCGCGCCGGGGTCAAAAATCTTGTCGGAGGCGCGGAAGACTTCACCGGTCAAGAACTCAAAGAAGAGGGCGCCCAGCGAGTAAACGTCCGAGGAGGACGGCGTCGTTTTGCCCGTCGCGGCCTCCGGCGGAAGGTATCTGAGAGTAGGCGCAAGGTCGGGAATTGCACCGGCGGACGTGGTCTGGAGATCCACAAAGACGCACGGGAGCAGCTTTATCTCTCCCTCGAATGTAACAAGTATGCGTTCGGGCGACAGGCAGGAGCAAGTAATCTTCTGGGCGGCAAGAGAGGCCAGCCCCCCGGCGATGCGTTCGGCCAGGTAGACGGCCTGGTCGGTGGCAAGCGGTAATTTTTCCTCCCGGCTCTTGGCCATAATGAGAGAGAGAAGCCGACCCTGCCGGTGTTCCGAGATGAGAAAGAGTTCCTCTCCCTCCTTCTCGACGGCCAGTAGGTTCAAGGCATGAAGGTCCTGGGCCTTGAGCCATCGTTCGGCCCGTTTCCTGATTAGTTCCTCCGCCTGCGGCTCCGAGGCGATATTATCATGGATGCGGTGCAATAAACGAAGCTTCGGTTCGCCCTCGACGGGCAGCGCCTTGAAGATGTCCACGAGGGACGTCTTCCACTTACTCCCCGATAGAATATAGCCGCCCAGTGATTTGAGAGTCATGGCGCATCTCCTCTCAGAGGCAATCCCCGGCCCTCCTGCTCCGGCCGAAGCGCGTCTCTATTTTATCTTCCTCGGTGCGGTCTCCGCAACGTCTTTCACAGATCCGAATTCCGCTCTACCGAACATCCGACGTGTTGAGTTTTCCACGGCTATCCGCATCAACCGTCGCGGGATTGGGGCCTGATGCGTCGTGGAAACGGGCCAGTATATCTTTTACAAAGCTCTTGTTAACCATGTAGGTCAACATCTTCAGCTTGACGTAGTCGCCCCTGTAGTAGAAGTAGCCGTTGGGCTTGGCCTTGCGGGAGGCCCTGGCTGAATCCTTGATCAGAAACCAGTCGTGGTCGCCGATCCTTTGCCACCCGACCAGGTGAATTCCGTGGTCGTCCGTTGTAGTGTCGTTGTAGATGCGGAGTTCGCGGGCATCCTGGTTAATGGCCGTGGCGGGAATATCAAATGCCGGGATGATGGCCACTTTCTGGTAGCCGTCGTAGCCGGGTTCGCTGACGTCGCCGCCCAAGGCAGCGGAAGAGCCGTCCTTGACGGCTTTAAGGAGCGCGCCGTACCACTCCTTCAGGGGGAGGTTGTAATAATTCTTGTCGTGGCGCCAGTTATCGGGCACCTTGTATTCTCCCGTGGTCCAGAAAGGCACCGACTCGGTGGACATGAAGCTGACGTAGTCGTCCATCCTGAGTTTCGTGACCTCATGAAGAAAACGTAGGGGCGTGTAATTTTCGCCTTGGTAGGTAACCATCTCCGGAGGCGCTCCCATGGTCTTGTTGAGTATGAGCTTCAGCGCGGCCAGGATCTGATCCTTGTTCCAGTAATTGTTCGCCTTGCAGTAAGTGAGGTAGGCCTTCATCTCCCTGACCATCGGTTCGTGGTCAAAACGGCCGCCGGGAGTGGCGATGCCCCTGTATGCGGACTCCGGTACTATCCCGTACTTCTTCCAGAGGATCGGAAGAGCCTCCGACTCCGAGCCTTCATCAAAGGGAGAATTGCCCCGGGTATTGATGTAGTGTTTGGCCTTTTCGAGGTACTCGTGGTAGACGGTCCACATCTCGGAGAGTTTAATCCTCCGCCCGGTGAGCCTGTATATCTCCGACTCAAAGAAGGAGTTCGTGGAAAAGGCCCAGCAGGTACCGGTCAGGTACTGGGGAACCGGGGAAAAGTGCCAGGCCTGGACCTTGAAAGAACCGGGTGACGACGGTTTCTTTAGACCCTTCATGTTTATGCGAAGGTCCTTCTTTTCCTCTTTGTCCTTCTTCCTGAGGGCCTTTTGGGCGTCTACTATCTTCCTGGTGGCCGCGTCCTTGTCTTCGGCCCGTTTCTTATCGGCATTTTTGAGAGCCTTCAGCACCGGATCTTCGACGTGGGGCACGTAGAAGGCGCCCCCGGGACGAACGGAGGGAGGCTGAGAAACGACGGCTAAAGCGGCAATGGTTGCGGCTGTCAGTACGGCGGTTATGAACACTCTCTGATTCATAGTTTCTCCTTTTTTCTGTCGGTCTTCAGCCTCTTTCCAAACGGAACCGACGATTGAAGAGATCAGGATACCACATGCCTGAATCCGCCACCTAACCGAGGACCGAGGATGGCCTGCCTGCAGCAGGCAGGCGGAGAAGGCTTAAATGCCGAAGCCTATCCCGGAATAATAAGAAACCCTGGTTGACCTGGCGCTGACATGAGCCAACAGCCATTCTGCCGCCGCGGCTATATGTGTCACAACAAGTGTATGGCTTCTTATACTCAAGGAGGCACCAGTAGAGTTGACCTCCATTCACTTGGTACGCTTGTCGTCATTGAGATTCGCAGGAAGCGACTCTTTATTTTGTCAATTATACTGGTGCCGGGGTAGTAAGACATGGCCGCTACGGATGGTCAGGAAGCGAGCGAAGGCTGATGTGGTGCATCGGATGAGCGAGCCGACAAAACCAGGTGCGCGGCCGGTCCAGTCCCTTCGGATGCAGGCGCCGGGTTGACTTCTCCCGGGCCTTCGATATATATATAAAGAAATGACCTGGATGGGCCAGGTTGGCTCAGCTTTTCATAAGGAGGCGCCATGAAAAAGTTAATTGTAGGTATGGTCTTCATTTTGGCAAGCGTGGGTTTGTTTGCGCAGAGCAGCAATTATTTCTCAGTATTACCCGGCTACCAGTTCCAGGGGAACCATATGGATAGCAGCTTCGTAGGCAGTTTCGACGCAGGTTACTTTTACAGCGACAACGTGGGTCTTCACGTGGGCTTGATCTACAACCCGGGGGAATTCGACTACTTTAAGAAAAGTTTCGAAATCCTTGAAGCCGGTGTGGAGTTCGCCACGACCAAAGGCGACACCGGCCAGTTCTACGGCCAACTCAACCTTGGAAGTACGCTGGGACTTGGCTCTTCCAACTATTATTATCGTACGAGCAACGTAGCAACCTACGGCGCCGCGCTCGGCTACCGCTATTACTTCAACGACACGACCGGCATCAATATCCAGGGCGCCTACCACAAGCTTGGCAGCGGCGGGGAGAGCTTCTCCGATGTCCGCATAGGTATCGTCTTCAGGTTCTGAGTCTTTTGCGTGTGAAAGTTAAAGAGGGGGAGCACTGCTCCCTCTCTTTACGGTTCGCACCTCGAAGACGGGAGGATCCATGATGGTGCGCTTGACGGCGCACATATCCGCGGCTCGCATGAGCGCCTTCCTGTATTTGTCCGGAAACCCGGGTGGCGTCACTATATCGAGTGTCACCTTTTCGAGGCGGTGCCGGGCCTCGTTCCATTCCATGCGCTGCACTACTCGCAGCCCTTCCGTCGGAACGTGGCGGCTCCTGCAAAAACCCAGAATATAAATGCCGGCGCACGTACCGATAGAAGCTAGAAAATAGGCGTAGGGCTCGGGAGCGGAACCCTTCCCTCCCTCGTTCAGCGGCTGGTCCGTCTTTATAACTTGGTCCCCGTATTGCGCGTCCACGCGCTTCCCTCCCGGGAAAGTCACAATCATCTCCATGATTAGCTCCTTTCAAAGTATTTTTTCTCTTCCCTCCATAATACCACCGGGAGCCCCGCCCTAAGTGAACCAATGGACGATTGAGCAACTCCCGGTAAACTTTAACAGTTCCTATCCCAAAGGCCAAGAGACTCATTACTCATCTTGAACAGTTGATCGTGTTTTCCACAGGCAAAATGAGGTAAACTGCCA
>CAZIBS010000090.1:0-9378 GCA_964537405.1 uncultured Thermoanaerobaculia bacterium
GGTGCGCCGTCGGATTCTCGACAAGCGAGAATGACGGTTTGGGGGTGCGCCGTCGGATTCCGGACAAGCCGGAATGACGGCAAGCGAAGCGAGACCAGGACCTGGAATGACGGTTTGGGGGTGCGCCGTCGGATTCCGGAAAACCGGTTCTCCCTACCCCTATCAAATCGCCTTCGGGTGAAGACCGGCGCGGGCGAAGAATCGGTCCTTCGGCTTTTGGCGAGCAAAGGCCGCTACACGTGGACATTTCTATCGAGTCCGGTAGAGGATATTATCAAAGAGTTACGACAATCAGGGGCGTCGTTTGTTGACAGTTCCCGGTACCTGTGCTAGCTTTGGTGTCCATCTGGAAAGCCGGATGGAGAGAAGTGGAGTTTTCGATTCGGAGACCAGGAATTTCTTGCAAGGTCAAGGAGAGCAAGGGATTGCGCGGAGGCGCGCATTCGTACGTCGCACAAGTAAGCCGACGTGCCGTGCCGTCCGCCTGTGCGGGCGAGCCGTACGCAGACAGGGGCGCGGCGCAGGCAGGCACGGAGATTACGAAAAAGGACCGTTTCCGGACGGAAACCGGCTTAATACACTGGGTTGCTACCTCTCAGGCCGAGGTAAGGCGCATCACAAGAACCGGGAGTTTTTAATGGTTTTGGCCTATCTGCCCATCCTTTTAATTGTCGCCGTGGCTTTTTTGCTGGCGCTGGGTCTTCTCACGGCTTCCTGGTTCCTGGGCAAGGTGGGAAGATCGAAAACGAACCTTATACCCTACGAGTGCGGTCTGGACCCAATGGACGAGCCCTACAGGCGCGTCTCCGTCCGTTACTACGTGGTCGCCCTCCTGTTCCTCCTCTTTGATGTTGAAACCCTCTTCCTCTTTCCCGTTGCGGTGGTCTACCGCGAGAGGATTGCCGACGGAACGGGCCTCTTCGTCTACGGCGAACTTATCCTCTTTATCGCTATACTTCTCGTCGGATACGTCTATGCCTTCAAGAGGGGGGCTTTAAATTGGGAATGATTTCTCTGGGCGACCACCTGGATGATCAGACAAAGCAGGATCTGGATACAACCAGAGGAGGAATAATTCTCGGCCCTCTCTCGAAGATCGTGGACACGGCAAGGAAGAACAGCCTATGGCCTATGCCCTTCGGCCTTTCTTGCTGCGCCATTGAGATGATGGCCGTGGTAGCGAGCCGCTACGACCTGGCGCGCTTCGGGGCCGAGGCTATGCGCTTTACTCCCAGGCAGTGCGACCTGATGATTGTCGCCGGAACGCTGACTCGTAAGATGGCGCCGGCGTGCAAACGCATCTACGAACAGATGCCCGAGCCGAAGTGGGTGATCGCCATGGGAGTCTGTGCTACGACGGGGGGAATGTTTGATGCCTATTCGGTGGTTAAAGGCATTGACCATATCATTCCAGTAGACGTATACGTTCCGGGATGCCCTCCCAGGCCGGAGGCGTTAATCTACGCGATAATGAAGATACAGGAGAAAGTGCTGCGGGAGAAGTGGAGCCCCTTCGGTGAAAGGGCCGTTCACGGTAACTACCGGGGACGGGATCCGAACTACGGCGGCGTGCCGACACCCGACGGCGGGAACAAAGAGGCGCCGGAGGTTTACGAAGAGGGGAATGCCGGCAACAAGCCGACGTGGCGAAAGGGCTACTTCCGGGGTTGAAGTGGGGGATGGATGCAACCATGGCCGGAGAGGGGAGCGGCGTGTGAACGACCTGATAAGCGAGTTTTCAAGCGTCTTTCCGAAGGCGGTTAGGGAAGTCGTCCACTTCCGGGGTGAAATCACGCTCGTTGTTGATCCCTCCAAGGCAAAGAGTATCCTTCGCTACCTGAAGGAGGAAAAGGGCTTTAACTATCTGGTTGACGTAAGCTCCGTGCATTGGCCGGATGAGGGCATTATCGACGTGGTTTACATCGCCCGGAATCTAAAGAATAAAAAGCAGTTGAGGATTAAGGCCCGGTTGCCGGTTGGAGACCCTTCAATAGAGAGCGTGGCAGACCTATGGGGAACCGCCGACTGGCTTGAAAGGGAAGTTTACGACCTTATGGGGGTCGTCTTTCCGGGTCACCCGGACCTTAGGCGCATCATGATGCCGGAGGAGTTCGAAGGCCATCCACTCCGCAAGGAATACCCGGTGGAGGGATACGACGAGTGGCGAAACTACGTTCCGGAGGACGAGAAATGAGCGACCGGAACAGGGAGCGCCTGGACCTTCATACCGAAACGGTCACCGTCAACATGGGGCCGCAGCATCCGGCTACCCACGGAGTGCTGCGAGTCGTCCTCACCCTCGACGGGGAGGTGGTTCTCGATGCCAGGCCCGAGGTCGGCTACCTTCACCGGGGAATAGAGAAGATCGCGGAAAACAAAACGCTTCACCAGGTAATTCCCTACACTGACCGCTTGGACTACCTCTCGCCCGTTTCAAACAACATCGGTTTCGTGTTGGCGGTGGAAAAGCTGATAGACTTCGAAATAACTGAGAAGTGCCGCGTCATGCGCGTGGTTTGCTGCGAACTGGCGCGCATTTCCAGTCACATCCTGTGGCTTGCCACGACAGCCCTCGATATCGGTGCGGCAACGGTCTACTTCTACTGCTTTACCGAGCGCGAGAAGATCTACGACCTCTTCGAACGGATGTCCGGCGCGCGCTTTACCGTTTCTTACGGCCGCATAGGCGGGCTCGCCCGCGACTGGAAGCCGGGCCTGGAAGATGAGATCCTTGCCTACGCAGACCAGGTCCACACGACCATGGAAGAATGCGAACGTCTTCTCACCCGGAACCCGATATGGATCAAGCGAAACCAGGGGGTCGGCTCGATTTCCGCCAAGGATGCAATCGACCTCGGCCTCTCCGGTCCCAACCTTCGGGCTTCCGGTGTTGAGTGGGACATTCGCAGGGCCTATCCATACCTCGGTTACGACCGCTACGATTTTGAGATTCCCGTCGGTGAACACGGCGACTGTTTCGACCGCTACCTCGTGCGGATCGAGGAGGTCCGCCAGAGTGTCAACATTATTCGCCAGGCACTCAAGGACTACAAGCCCGAAGAGAGCCTCTTCCCCGATGATGATGAGGCCCGCAAGGTTTTTCTCCCTCCGAAGGAGAAGGTACTCACAAAGATGGAGCCTTTGATTTACCAGTTTATGGTTGCGACCGAGGGCCCCAAGACGCCTAAGGGTAAAGAGATATACCTGGCTATCGAAGCGCCCAAGGGAGAACTGGGCTTCTACCTGGTGGGTTCCGGTACCAACGTGGCGCACCGTTGCCACTTTCGCAGTCCCTCCTTCGTGAGCCTACAGGGCCTGCCCACCATGGTTAAGGGAGGGATGATGGCGGACGTTATTGCTACCGTGGCCTCTCTTGATCCCGTTCTGGGCGAGGTGGACCGGTGAGCGGCGCCGTGAAGACCACTGAAAAGCTCCTTTCGGACAAGGTATTCGAAGGCAGGATAGACAAGGTAATCGCTTCTTATCCGAAGGCTGAATCGGCGCTTATTCCCTGCCTGCACCTTTGCAGAGAGGAAATAGGCTTCATTCCCGACGAAGTTCAGGGTTTTATCGCCGACAAGGTGGCAATGTCCCCGGCGCACGTTCGAGGGGTCGTGACCTTCTACGAGATGTTTAACGAGGAGCCCCAAGGGAAGTACCTCCTGCAGGTTTGCAAGACGCTGCCGTGCATGCTGTCGGGCTCGGAATCGCTGCTGGAACACCTTCAGAACAAGCTGGGGCTGCGTCCGGGAGGGACGACGCAGGATGTGCGCTTCACCCTTGTAGCGGTTGAGTGCCTTGCCTGTTGCGACCAAGGGCCTGCCTTCATGGTCAACGACAAGCTCTACCTTCGGGTTTCGCACCGAAAGGCGGATAAGATACTGGCGGGGTTGGAGTAGGCCATGGTTGAAACGCTCAAACTCCTTACTCGAAACGTGGGTCTTGCGAACTCGGCCAATATCGATGCTTACATGGCTGAGGGCGGTTACGAGCCGATGATGACCGCGCTTCACAAGATGACGCCGGAGCACGTCTTGGCCGAGGTCAAAGCCGCCAACCTCAAGGGTCGGGGCGGAGCGGGGTTCCCGGCCGGGCTCAAGTGGTCTTTCCTTCCAAAGGATTCGAAAAAACCGAAATACCTTGTCTGCAATGCCGACGAAAGCGAGCCCGGTACCTTCAAGGACCGTCTTCTCATCGAAAACGATCCCCATGCCGTCCTTGAGGGGATAATCATTGCCGGTTGGGCGACGCGTGCGGCGGGTTGTTTCTTCTATATCCGCGGGGAGATGCCGAAGGGCGCCAGGATATTCAAGAGAGCGGTTGCGCAGGCGTACAAGAAGGGTTTCCTCGGGGAAAACGTGATCGGCGCCGGTTTCGACTTCGACGTGTGGATTTCAAGGGGCGCCGGCGCCTACATCTGCGGCGAGGAGACGGCCTTGATGAACTCCCTGGAAGGCAAGAGGGGAGAGCCGAGGATTAAGCCTCCCTTTCCGGCGGGCTACGGCGTCTACGGTTGCCCTTCCAACATCAACAACGTTGAGACCTATGCCAACGTTCCGCTCATTATTAAGAATGGAGCCACGTGGTACAAATCAATAGGCTCGACGAGCCTGCCCGGAACAAAACTTTACGGAGTATCGGGACACGTTAAGCGGCCCGGGGTCTACGAATTGCCGGGTGGCGTTAACCTTAGAGAAGTTATCTACGGGCACGCCGGAGGAATCCTCGGCGACAGGCCGTTGAAGGCCGTTATTCCGGGCGGTTCTTCGGTCCCCGTGCTGAGGGCCGACCAGATAGACGTGGCGCTTGATCCCGATGGCTTGAAGGCCGTAGGCACCATGGTTGGGTCGGGCGGCATCATCGTGATGAACGATACGGTGTGCATGGTAAAGGCGCTTCAGAACCTAATGGAGTTCTACGAGCACGAATCCTGTGGCCAGTGCACGCCGTGCCGGGAAGGCACGCGCTGGCTGAGACAAATCGTGCAAACTATTGAAGAGGGAGAGGGCAAAGAAGGCGACTGCGATCTGATTCTGGAAGTGGCGGGAAACATCATGGGGCGTACCATCTGTCCCCTCGGCGACGCCGCGGCCATGCCCGCGGTCTCTTTCGTCAAACAGTTCAGGGATGAGTTCGAGGCTCACGTAAAAGCGGGACGTTGTCCCATGCGCGAAACCAGTATGACCTCGGTAATATGAGAAGAGAGAGAATTGGCCATAAGAACGCCTGCTGGTTTGAACGCGATGCTCCGTGAATTAGCCGCCGTCGGCGAACATTTAAAGGGTCGAGTATGGCGTTGATTAAAATTAACGACAGGGAGATGGAAGTCGCGGTGGGTGAAACCATCCTGCGCGCCGCCGTGGGCAACGGCGTCTACATACCCCACTACTGCTACCACCCGGCCCTATCCATCGTAGGGAATTGCCGGATGTGCCTCGTGGAGGTTCAGGGAGCGCCAAAGCTCCTGACCGCCTGTTCAACCACGATTCCGAATCTGCCGCCGGAGAAGAAGATCGACGGAAAGTACGACATGGTGGTGAGCACAACGAGCGAACAAGTCAGGAAAGCCCGGAAGAGCGTCCTGGAGTTCTTCCTTCTCAACCATCCCCTTGATTGCCCAATCTGCGACCAGGCGGGGGAGTGCATGCTCCAGAAGTATTCCTACGACTACGGCGCGCCGGAGAGCCGCCAGACCTTTGAGAAGCTCCACGCCCCAAAGCGGGTGGACATCGGCCCCCACGTGGTATACGACGCGGAACGTTGCATTAAATGCACCAGGTGCGTCCGGTTCTGCGAAGAGATCGCTAAAACCGGTGAACTCACCATGGTGGAACGGGGCGCCCACACGTTGGTAGAGACCTTCCCCGGCCGCGCCTTGGACAATTTCTACTCCGGGTGCGTCGTGGATGTCTGCCCCGTCGGCGCCCTCACCAGCAAGGAGTTTCGCTTCAGGGAGCGCGTCTGGTTCCTCAATTCCGTCAACTCCGTCTGCCCGGAGTGTTCGCGCGGCTGTTCGGTGCGCATGGACGCATTCAAGGGCGAGGTTCTCCGTATCGTTCCGAGGCGAAATCGCGAGGTCAACGGCCCGTGGATGTGCGACTACGGTCGTCTTCTCTCCGAGCGCCTCAAGAAACCGGAACTCACTGCGCGGCCCAGGGTCAGGGGAAAACAGGGATGGACGGCCCGCAAGTGGGACTCCTTCGCGCCCCTGCTGGCCAAGGAAACCGAAGCCCTTGTGGGAGATGATGAGAAGCCGGCCGTCGTACTCTCGGGTCGTATGACCCTCGAAGAGATGGTTGCATTCCGGATGCTTTCCAGGGAACTCCTGGGAGGCGCAGCGGGAACGGTCCTCAACGTGAGCAGCGGCGAAGACGACGACCTGTTGATCAGGAAAGAACGAAGGCCGAACCTCAAAGGCGCCTCGTTGACGGGGCTTCACCCAGGAGAAGAAAATGCGCCCGTTTCAACCCTCTTTGGAGGAAAGCGCACGGCCCTCGTAGTTCGTGAGGATGTAGTGGGCGACGCCGTTGGCGCCGAGAAGAAACGACTGAAGAAGCTCATCTCCGACATGGAGTTTGTCGTTGTAGCCGACTACAGGTTTACCGAAACCGCGGCGTTGGCCCAACTCTTTATTCCACTCTGCGGGTGGCATGAAATGGAGGGACTTACCGTTAACTTCAAGGGGGTCGTCCAGAAGACCTTCGCCGCCGTAGCCCCGCCGGGACAGCGTAAAACTTTCTGGGAAGTGGTTTCGCTGTGGCTTAAAGCGGCCGGCATTGAGGCTCCGGAGGCTTCCTTCGCGGCCTGGTACGGCGAAGTCAAGGCCGCCATTCCGGCATTGGCCGGTCTATCCATACGCGACCTGCTTCCCAACGGTGTTCTAATTGAAGAGGTGGCCGAGTGAGTGCCTACCTGCCCGTGGTTGTACAGGCCCTCGTCAAGATTGTAGTCATTCTGGGCGTAGTGCTGACCGGTGTTGCCTATACGACCCTCGCGGAGAGGAAGGTCTCCGCCTGGATGCAGAACAGGCGCGGACCGAACCGCGTAGGCCCCTTCGGTCTCTTTCAGCCCATTGCCGACGGTTTGAAGTTCTTCTTCAAGGAGGACGTCATGCCCAGGGAGGCCTACCGACCGACTTACCTGCTTGCGCCGCTTCTTACCCTTGTACCGGCCCTCGTGGCCTTCGCGGTCATACCCTTCGGAACCGAGATCAGGTTTGCGGGTGCGCCGCCCTACCAACTGGTAATAGCTCCCGGCGTAAACCTTGGAATTATCTTCCTGATAGCCGTATCTTCGCTGGGCGTCTACGGCATCATACTCGCCGGTTGGTCGAGCGGTAACAAGTATTCCCTGATGGGGGCCCTGAGGGCAACGAGCCAGGTTATCTCCTACGAACTCGCCCTTGGATTGGCAATTCTTTCGGTGGTTTTGTGGACGGGCAGTTTCAATCTTCGCACCATAGCCGATGCTCAGACCGGTGGATGGTCGCACCCGTGGCTTGTCTTCCCGCTATTTTTGGCTTTCGTTGTGTTTGTTATAGCCATCTTTGCCGAAACGAACCGCCTGCCATTCGACCTTCCGGAGGCCGAGAGCGAAATTGTGGCCGGTTACCACACGGAGTATTCAGGTATGCGTTTCGCCATGTTCTTTATGGGCGAATATGCCAACATGATCGCGGCGTCCGCCTTTATAGTGCTGCTCTTCTTCGGCGGATGGAACCTGCCGTTCCTGAATTACGCCTGGTTTGGGCCGCTGTGGGGCGGATTGCTCTCAATGGTGGTTTTCTTTGCGAAGGTCGCGCTCTGTCTCTACGTTTTTATCTGGGTCAGGTGGACGTTGCCAAGGTTCCGCTACGACCAGTTGATGAAGCTGGGGTGGAAGCGCTTGATGCCCCTGGCGCTCGTAAATATCTTCATTATAGCAACGTGGTTGCTTTTGCGAGGCCGGCCATGAAGGTTACGAGACCGGAACTCAAGTGGTGGGAACGCCTTTCGTTCCCGGCCGTTTTCGAGGGAATGGCGCTGACCTTCAAACACGTATTCCAGAAGCGCGTTACGATGCAGTACCCGGAGGAGAGGTGGACGCTGCCCCCGGCTTACAGGGGCGCGCCCGTGCTGCTCACCGGGCTTGACGGCCACGAGAAATGCGTTGCCTGCAAACTGTGCCAGTTTATCTGCCCGCCAGGGGCGATAACGATAGTGGCGGGGGAGACCGAACTCCAAAAAGAGAAATATCCGGAGGATTTTTCAATCGACATGGGACTTTGTATTTTTTGCGGCTATTGCCGGGAGGTTTGTCCCGAGGAGGCCATCTGGTTGAAGGATGAGTACGAAATGGCCGACTACGACCGGACCAAACTCATATTTACCAAGGAACAACTGCTTGCGAGGGGCCGAAAAGCGCCCTATCTACCGGGCAAGGAAAAGCCTTTGGAGGGGCGATGATGCTGGTAAAAATGGTTTTTTTCGTGATTGCCTTTACCGCTTTCGCCGGTGCTCTCCTGCTCGTTTTTCACGCGAAACCCATCGTGGCCGCGCTCGGTATGGTTCTGGCGACGTTGTCCATCGGGGTTCTCTTTATCGGCCTGCACGTTCCATTCCTCGGCTTCTTTGAAATAATCATCTACGCCGGTGCGGTAATGGTGATGGTAATTTACATCGTAATGGCGGTGGGGCTCAGGGAGGACGGGCCGGAAGCCGGAAAGGTGCAGGCTCCGTTGGCCTACCTTTCCGCATTTGCTTTCATCCTGTATATCTATATGGTGCTAAGGCGCTCTAACGTGGGTGCATTCCCTTGGGTGGACAAAACCTTTGGTTCCATCGCGTCCTTCGGCAACCTCCTTGTCAGCCGCTACGCCGTTCCCTTTGAACTTGCTTCGCTCCTACTCGTGGGAGCGATGGTAGGAGCAATCGTTCTTTCCAGGAGGCATTGGACATGACCATCACATTGGACCACTACCTGGTGCTGGCCGCCTTTCTATTCGGCATCGGGATAATAGGAGCATTGACGCGGAGGAGCGCCATCCTGGTTTTCCTTTCCATTGAACTGATGTTGAACTCCGTCAACATAGTATTCCTGGCGGTCGGCAGGTACCTGGGTCAGCTCGACGGCGCGCTCTTCGCCTTCTTCGTGATGGCTGTCAGCGCGGCCGAAGCGGCCGTGGGGGTAGCCATCATCGTGGCCTTTATCCGGCGCCGGGGAACGAGCAACATAGACGCGGCAAACCTGATGAAGTGGTGATGACATCTGATCGGGAGAATGCGTGATAACCATATCGGGTGATTGGGCCATGATGGGCGTTGCGGTTTGTGTCGCCGGGAGCAAGCCATGATTCCAGTAAGTTTTCTGTGGCTGATACCGGTACTGCCCGCGATTGGC
>CAZIBS010000091.1:0-9371 GCA_964537405.1 uncultured Thermoanaerobaculia bacterium
TCGGTTCGCCCCGACAACGGGAAGACGGCGACGGTGAAGGGAGGCGGGCCGTGGGAGCTGTGGGAAATGGCAAAGCTCTTGAGCTTTAGCGCCGCGGGAAAGGCGAAGCGAAGTGTAGCGTAGCCTTTTCCGCAACGCGGCCGTTTTCCAAGCCCCGTGGGAAAGCGAGGGCCGAAGCCCCGCGGCTTTTCCATGAGGCGCCATCCTCCCGCAACTCAGGCGCCTTCGTCCGGTTCGATGGACGCCCCCGGCTCAGGTGGCACAGCCCTTTGTCCCCCTTCTCTACAAAACGCCGGAACCTTCGACGCGCCTGCCGGTAACTACCACCAAGCTTCATTTGCGCGTCTTTGATCGTCTCCTTCCCTTCCAATACCTGCCTCAACTCATAAAGCCGGTTCCGCTCCTTCCTGCTCATTCTGATCGTCCCCTCCATGGCGGCTCCTTTCTCCACCATTTTGAGGGGACATTTCTATCGAGTCCAACAGAGGACATTATCAAAGAGTTGCGACACGGCGCGATTCGGGGGGTTGACAAAGAACATGAAATGCGTTAGAATACATCCGTACTTTGGCAAACAGGTTGTCGAAGAGGAATTTTTCAAGTAGGAGCAAGTTGTGGCAAACGGAACAGTAAAGTGGTTTGACGAGAAAAAAGGGTATGGTTTCATCACGGTTGACGAGGGTCAGGACGTTTTCGTCCACTACACCTCCATCGAGGGAGACGGCTTCAGGACTCTTGCCGAAGGCCAGAGAGTCACGCTGGAGGTGAAGGAGGGCCAGAAAGGCCCGCAGGCCGAGCAGGTGAGGTTGATTCCTTCATAAGATCGTGAGTTGGCCCACTAATATGAGGAGGGACCGAAAGGTCCCTCCTTTTTTAATATCCGTTGCCCTCAACCGATAAAAGGGTTCTATTTATCGCCAATCGTAAACTCCCAGGCGCAGTAGTAACTCTGAGGGTGGTCCCCGGGGGGGCAGGCGATGCACCGTGTTCGGATTCCCGGGTCAACGGTTCTCGCGAATTCCGTATATTCGGCAACGCCCACCGACCTGCACGGGAAGTCCTCAAGTCCCTTCCGCTTTCTAGCCGATTGGACGCGGCAGTCGTTCATTCTGAAGACGACGCGTTTTGCCGTAACTTCCACGGCTTCCTGCTTGTTGAGTCTGGCGTAAAGGCGATGATTCAAGCACTCCAGCAAGGCCGGAATGCCCCCTCCGGGTTCCATCTCAAGGCGGGCCATAATGCGCCCAGCTTCAATTACGGTGAAGCGTTTCCAGGCTTCACGGTCCGCTTCGATAGCGACGTTAATGCCGTGGCTCCTCTCTACCGCTTGAAACCAGAGGCCGTCGTGGGCCAGCCAGTTCTTGGCGTCGTCCAGGGCGACCTTGATTAGTTCTTCCTTGGAGAGCTTCTCCAAAAGACGCAGCCCTTCATCTCTTCCTGCCATGTTTGACCTTTCAAGTAGAAGAAAGGGCCTTCGCCCGGTAACGGAGGCCAAATTATTTTGAACCGCAAAGGCGATCGCGGGGAGCTTGCGGGCGCTACTTTACCTCGTAGCTTTTGCGCCCCTCTATGTACTGGTCTCCGCCGTAGCAGTCGGTAACAACGATAAGGGGCATCTTTTCGACTTCCAGGCGACGAACCGCTTCGGGGCCGAGGTCTTCGTAGGCGATAATGTCGCACTTCGTGATGGCTTTTGAGATGAGTGCGGCCGCCCCGCCGGTAGCGCCGAGATAGACCGCTTTGTACTTCCGCATGGCGTTTTTTACTTCGTCGTTACGCTTTCCCTTGCCGATCATGCCCTTCATACCGAGGGCCATCAAGCGCGGCGCGAAGCCGTCCATTCGGTAGGAGGTGGTGGGGCCGGCGGAGCCGATAACGTTGCCGGGTTTCGTAGGACTTGGACCGACGTAGTAGATTACGCTGCCCTTTATGTCGAAGGGGAGCTTCTCTCCACGGTCCAGGGCGTCTACCATGCGCTTGTGGGCGGCGTCCCTGCCCGTGTAGATAACACCGGAAAGTAAAACCGTATCACCGATGCGCAGCTTTTCCACCTGCTCGTCGGTGAATGGAGCCGTGAACTCGTATTGTGCCATTTCAATCCCCAATAAAATTGCTGTCGGAAGGTAAGCGCCGGGAGCCTTTCGTCGCTCGAAGCCCTTTCAGGCGCCTACGCATTCCGGCGGTTTTGTTTAGATCACGACCTTGCCGTGCCGGTCGGCGTGACAGTTGACGTTTACGGCAATAGGAAGGGAAGCAAGGTGGCACGCGTACGTTTCAATGTTGACACCAAGAACGGTTACCGAGCCTCCCAGGCCCATGGGACCTATGCCAAGCTTGTTGCAACGCTCCTTCAGTTCCTCTTCCATCTCGGCGTAGTAGGGGTCGGGATTCCTGGAGTAGGGCGAGCGCATGGCGGCCTTCTTGGCTATGACGCAGGACATGTCGAAAGTGCCCCCGATGCCGACGCCAAGCACGAGAGGCGGGCAGGCATTGGCACCGCCTATGGAGACGGTCTCGACGACAAAGTTCTTGACGCCCTCTTCTCCGTCCGACGGCTTCAGCATTCCCTGGCGCGACATATTCTCGCTCCCGCCGCCCTTGGCACTGAAGGTCAAGGTCAGCTTGTCTCCCGGTACGAAGCCGTAGTGGATCACGGCGGGGGTGTTGTCGCCGGTGTTCTTCCTGCGAAGTGGATCGCTCAGGATGGATTTGCGGAGATATCCATCCCTGTAAGCCGTGCGAATTCCTTCGTTGATTGCGCCGGTGAGGTTTCCCTCTACGTGCAGCTCCTGGCCGATCTCCGCAAAAACAACGGCGAACCCCGTGTCCTGGCAGTAGGGGACCCGCTCTTCGCGGGCTATCTTCGCGTTTTTCTGAAGTTGTCGCAGCACCTCGCGCCCCACTTCGGATTTTTCTTGTTCTATTGCCTCGCCGAAGGCTTGGAGCATATCGTCTCCGAGGCGGACGTTGGCTTCTATGGGCAGGGTCGAAAGAACCCTCGTCACTTCTTCTGCTTTTATCGTTCTCATTTGTTCCTCTGGTGGAAAGGGAGAAGCATGGCGAGGCTAAGAAACCTCGCCCACTGCTTCTCCATTGACCGCTTGATACAACCGGTCAGGAAGGCGAAACCCGGTTTCCAGCACTTCGTCCCGATCACGGTCCGGACCATTAAAACTTCAGAGTGGCAACGGTTTCCTTGACGTGGCCGGCAGAGACATTGAAGAGTTCCTGCTCTACGGGAGCCAGCTTGATCTCCATGATCTTCTCAATACCGTTAGCGCCCAGTTTGCACGGGACGCCGACGAAGACGTCGTTCTGCCCGTATTCGCCTTCAAGGTAAGCGGAACAGGGAAGTATCTTGTTTCGGTCGAGCAGGATGGACTCCGTCATCTCGTAAATCGATGCGGCAGGTGCATAGTAGGCGCTGCCGGTCTGGAGATATTTGACGATCTCGCCGCCGCCGCCTCGTGTGCGCTTCACGATTGCTTCGATCTTGTTGGGCGGCAGCAAGTCGGGCAGCGGAATACCGGCCACGTAGGAGTAACGGGGCAGGGGAACCATGTTGTCGCCGTGGCCGCCGAGGACGAAGGCGAAGACGTTGTCCACGGAAACGTTGAGTTCCATTGCCACGAAGGAGCGGAAGCGGGCCGTGTCCAGGATGCCCGCCATCCCAACCACGCGGTGCTTCGGCAGGCCGGACACCTTCAACGCCGTGTAAGCCATCACGTCCAGCGGATTCGTCACAATGATGATGATTGCGTTGGGGCTGTACTTCGTCCAACTCTCCACGCAGCTCTTGACTACCTTGAAGTTGGTCTGGACAAGGTCGTCGCGGCTCATACCAGGTTTGCGAGCGATGCCGCCGGTCATTACGACGATGTCGCTGTCGGCGGTGTCGGCGTAGTCGCCGGTGCCGGTGATGTGGCAATCGTGCCTCATTATCGGCGCTGCCTCCCAGAGATCCAGCGCCTTGCCCTTGGCGATGCCGTCGGCGATGTCGATCAGGACGACGTCGGCCAACCCGGCCTCGGCAATCCGCTGACCCGCCGTTGCGCCGACGTGGCCCGCGCCTACGATGGTTACCTTGCGTCTCTTCATTTTGTTTCTCCTTTCTAATTGGGAAAACAGGTTTTGCGGAACTTAGTGGAATATCTCCTTGAACAAAAACTCAGGTTAACAATATACGCCTTGGCGGCCATCGGCGCCAGAGGCGGATAACCCAAAATCCGGCCGAACCCATTGCTGATTTTTGGCGTCCAAAGGTACTTGACAAACCGGAAAAGAGGGTATCATGGGGTCAGGTCTTATATTTGGGCATTCATCGTTTATTGCGATCTTCCCTGGCGATGCAGTTGATGGTGGAATAATGGAGTCCGGGGAAATCGGGGGGATGTGGAGAACTTCAAAGGAGCCCTTTGGCGGAGAGGGAGGGATTCGAACCCTCGGTTCCCGTGAGGGAACAACTGCTTAGCAGGCAGTCCTGTTCGACCACTCCAGCACCTCTCCGCACGACCGTGGCCGATGCAAGTATAGGGAGACAAAGCGCGGGAGTCAACGCTTCGAATCGCGCCGGCTGAAATCTGACCCGGGAAGAGGTAAGAACTTTAAGATGGCCGGGAAGAGGGTGAAAATGGCATGACATGCTTGCGGCAGAACGAAGGGGCCGCGCCTCAACACGGCATTCGCGGCGATGTGTGTCCTCGCCCACTGAGGTAGACACATTCGGACCGATCGGTAGTCCCGTACCCCGCCGGGGTGCCGACATTCGAGAACCAACCCCAATTCCCGCGACTGCGTTTGACAGGAAGGTGCTATCAAAGTAACAATATGCGCGTCCGCCTTCGTTGCCGCACGGCAACCCGATGGAGAGGAGCCTTATGCCCTTCTTGTACCACTTTATGGCTATCTTTAAGGATGGCGTCTATGCTTTGAACCACGTCGTATGGAACTGGCCGTCGGCTATGCCGCTGCTGGTCGTTGCCCTGGTGGGGACCGGCCTCGTGACGACTTTCAGGCTTGGATGGATCCAGATCAGGCGCTTCGGCCACGGGTTAAAGGTGTTGAAGGGAGACTACGACAATCCGGATAACGAAGGCGACCTCTCTCACTTCCAGGCGCTTTCGACGGCTCTTTCGGGCACCATCGGCATAGGAAATATCGCCGGAGTCGCCACGGCCATCCACTACGGCGGGCCGGGCGCGCTCTTCTGGATGTGGGTTACGGCCGTCTTCGGCATGGCGATAAAGTTCACCGAGTGTACACTTTCGATGCGCTACCGAAAGATATCAGCGACCGGAGAGGCCTCGGGCGGTCCCATGTACTACATCGAGAAGGGATTGGGACGGGGGTGGAAACCGCTGGCCGTGGCCTTTGCCGCCTTCGCGGTAATTTGCTCCTTCGGATCGGGCAACGCGGTTCAGTCCTTTACGATTGCCGACCAGTTCCGTCAGGATCTCGCTTTCCCGACGTGGTTGACGGGCTTGGTTGTAGCAACGCTGGTTGGGGTGGTCATCCTGGGCGGTATCAAGCGAATCGGCCGAGTGACTTCCAAGCTCGTACCCATAATGTGCGTTACCTATGTCTTTGCGGGCCTCGTCGTCCTTCTCTTGAACGTCGATAAGTTCTTTCCGACGCTGAAGCTCATCTTCGTTTCGGCCTTCCAACCGGCGGCGCAGATCGGAGGCTTCGCGGGCGGGGGCTTTATCTTCATGCTCACATGGGGAATAAAGCGGGGACTCTTCTCGAACGAATCGGGCCAGGGGTCCGCTCCCATCGCCCACGCCTCGGCCAAGACCGACGAACCCGTTCGGGAAGGCGCCGTGGCCATGCTCGGTCCCTTCATTGACACGCTCGTCGTTTGCTCCATTACGGGGCTGGTCATTCTGACGACCGGCGTATGGCACAACAAGCAGCTTCAAACGCTTCCCGTGAGCGAGCAGTCGGCGTTGACGGCCATCAAGGAAGGCGCGCTCGTTCACAAGAACGGCGCGATATGGAAGAGCGAAATAGCCGCCGGCGAATTCCGGATAAGCAAAGGTAAGCTGCGGGGCTTTCGGTTGGTACGCAATGACGGAACCATGGACGACGTGGAAATAGCACTGTCCAAGGGAGACGTCTTTGACCGCAGCGCCGGCCCCTTTTCGGGGTTCGTAACATTCCCCGCCAAAGAGGGGGGAACATTAATCAGCGCTCTTTTCAGGGATTCTTCCGGGCACGTAGTGGCTCACTCTCACCTGTGGGTCAAGGGAAAAGCCCTGCAGAACGGCTCTCCGCTTACTTCGTGGGCCTTCCGCAAGGGACTCGGGAAACTGGCGTTTGGCTACGGGAACCTCCTCGTAACGTTGGGTGTTTTCCTCTTCGGCCTCTCCACGGCCATAAGCTGGTCTTACTACGGCGACCGCTCAATCCAGTACCTCGCGGGAGATCGCTGGGTCTTGCCCTACCGTATTGTCTACTGCGTCATGAACTTCCTGGGGGCCATCTATTCCCTTGAAATGGTATGGACTTTCGGTGACACGGCCCTGGGGTTGATGACGCTGCCCAACCTCCTGGCCATTCTCCTGCTGACGGGCAAGGTGAAGAAGATGGAGCGCGACTACGTCAAGTCGGGGAAGCTCAATCCGCCGGTCCACGCTGAAAAAGAATGATTGGTGATTGGTGGCGTAACACCGGCTCGAACCCTGATTCCGCGCTTGAAACGCCCGCGCCTTCCCCTTGGACAAAGAAGCATTTTGGGGAACGGGGAAGGCCATTCCCTATTCTCCCGGATACCCGGTCTGTTGGGCCTTGTGCGGCTATCCGCATCAACCATCGCGGGATTGGGCTCGAAACATCCTGTCGCTACTTGACGTAAGATGATCTATGCTTGAAGCCAATGGACTAAAGAAAAGCTACGACGGCGTCCGGGCGGTTGACGGCGTCTCTTTTCGCGTGAAGGAAGGCGAAATACTCGGTCTGCTGGGGCCTAACGGCGCGGGCAAGACGACCACCGTTTCAATGGCGGCGGGCCTGCTCACTCCCGATGGGGGGGAGGTTCTCGTGGACGGCACGCGAATCACCGGGGATACCGACCCCCGCAAGGGGCTGTTGGGCCTCGTTCCGCAGGAAATAGCCCTCTTCGATAAGCTCTCGGCGGAGGACAACCTTCGCTTCTTCGGGGCCCTTTACAACATCTATGGAACGGAACTCGACATTGCCGTCGAAAGGGCTCTTGACTACGCCGGGCTCCGCGACAGGGCAAAGAGCCGGGTGAAAACCTTCAGCGGCGGCATGAAGCGCCGCTTCAACCTCGCGGTGGGGTTCCTGCACGGCCCCAAGGTTTTGCTGCTCGACGAACCGACGGTTGGAGTGGACCCACAGAGCCGGAACGCGATCTTTGATAGCCTGGAAGCACTTCGGGACGATGGGATGGCGATCTTATACACCACCCACTACATGGAAGAGGCCGAGCGCCTCTGCAACCGCGTTATCATCATCGACCACGGACGAGTGGTCGCCGAGGACACACCCGCCGCCCTTTGTAACGGCCTCTCCGCGACGAACAGGATCAGGGTGGAACCGTCGAAGAAGGTGGATTTATCCATCATCGACCGGTTGCGGAAACTCCCCGGCGTGGTTTCCGCCGTCATGGAGCAGGAAACGATCCTCGTGGAACTCGAAGACCTGACCACCGGTGCGCCCGCGGTACTCTCCTGGCTGTCGGGCCGGGGCGTCGGGTACACCCACGTCTCCAGCGAACGGGCCAACCTGGAAACGGTTTTCCTGGAACTCACGGGAAGGAGCCTGAGGGACTGATGGCACCGCGCGTAATTCTCGCCATGGTAAAAAAGGATTTAAAGGTGTTTTTCAGCGACCGGCGGGCCGTCGTCTTTAGTTTCATCACGCCCATCGTTATCGCATCCTTCTTCGGCTTTCTATTCTCGGGCGCCGGTTCCTCGCAAACGGCGCGTATTCCCATCCTGGTCGCAGACCGGGACGGCAGCGTGATTTCCAAAGCTCTCGTCAAGGGCCTGCGAGACGAAAAGACCCTGCAAGTGGGATTGTCCACCGAGAAGGCGGCCAGGGAAAAGGTTAGGAGGGGGGAAGCCACCGTGGCCGTCGTTATTCCCGAGGGTTTCGGGACCGATTCCACGCGGGCCTTCTTCAACGCGGCGAAAAAACCGGTTCTTGCTTTCCTGTACGATCCCTCACACGCGGCGGAACTCGGCATGGTTCGCGGCATTCTCACCGAGCACGTCATGCAGGTGGTTAGCCGGGAGGCCTTCACGGGTTCGACCGGACGCAACGTAGTGAAGGAGGAATTGAGCAAGATAAACCGTGACACGGATCTTCCCCCGGGCGACCGCAAAGCGCTGAAGAATCTTCTCTCGAGCGTCGTCAAGTGGCAGGACCGGATGCTTCAACCGGGCGGAAAATCGGTCGAGGAGGGCTCTTCCCGGGGCTTCACCATGCCCTACGCAACGCGGGAAGAGGCCGTAACCTCCGGGAAAGGCGTCGCCTACAACGGGTACGCCCACTCCTTCGGAGGAATGGCCATACAGTTCGTTCTCTTCGCCGCCATCGAGCTGGGAGTGGGGATACTGGAGGAACGGGATAAGAGCTTGTGGAAGCGGCTTCGTGCGGCGCCCCTTTCCCGCTGGAGCCTGCTCGGCGGAAAAACGATGAGCGGCGCCGTAATCTCCCTTCTCATCCTCTTTACCACCATGGGATTCGGTATGGTTGTCTTCGGCATCCGCATCCGCGGAAGCGCGCTGGGGTTCATTGGGATCTGCATCGCTTCGGCTCTCATGGCTTCCGCCCTGGGACTTTTTATCGCGGCGGTGGGTAAAACGACCGGCGCCACGAGGGGCCTCTCCATTTTCGCCGTACTGATCCTTGTAATGCTGGGCGGCGCGTGGGTCCCGGCCTTTCTCTTCCCTGTCTGGCTCCAGAGGGTCACGCTCATTATTCCCGTCCGCTGGGCCGTTGACGGTATCGACGCCATGACGTGGCGCGGCATCGGGCTTGGCGGCGCCGTAATGCCCGTGCTGATTCTCCTCCTCTTCGCCGTGCTGTTCGCCCTCCTGGCGGTCTGGCGCTTCAAGTGGGAAGATAGCTGAGGGCGAAGCGCCCGCGCTTCCGGGGGAGTCCGCTTTACGCTCCGCTATCACCGGTTTCTTTGGGAGGAAGGCCGTATACTTTCTTCGATCAAGTACTCGCTCGCCGTCTTATAAGAAGTCATACCTGTTGTGATGCATACAGCCACGGCGGCAGGATGATTGTTGGCTCATGTCAGCGCCAAGTCAATCAGGATTTCTTATAAGGGGTCTACTATAATCCGAAGTTTACTTTCGTTACAACGTTGAAATGCTTATGGGGTGTTGGGTTGCAGC
>CAZIBS010000092.1:0-9149 GCA_964537405.1 uncultured Thermoanaerobaculia bacterium
CAAGGAGATCCAGCATAGAAACAGATACAAAAAACCTTAAGTTAGCGCCATTCCCACCTGCACCGGGATTCGTACTGCGGGATAAGGCTCATCTGCGGTGTTGCTTTCGCCGATTTGATGCTCAACGTAGTACTACTACGCCTGCGCTCAAATCGTCTCGGCGCCTTGCATCTAAGCCTTCCCCGCCGCCCTCGGTCCTCGGTTAGGCGGTGGATTATGGGACAGCCAACCCTGAAGATGGCGAAAGTTTCATTGTACACCGCCAAGGGCTTGCGCACGAAGTGCGCCTTCCGGGCGAAACCCGGTAAGTCAGGTTATCAGTACCCGGCCTGCCGACCGACCGAAGGGAGGGAGAAAGGCGCGTTCCGCGCGGATTGGGCCGCCCGACGCGAAAGCCGAGGCCTCCGCGACGGAATAGTACCTGCGTACATGGAGGAGCCGGAGGCCAAAGGCCGACAAAACAGGAGGTCCGAGACTCGCGGCGCTTGTGATAAGGGGCGCGGTTCGGCCTTTTGTTGAACGTCATGGTGGATTTGGTGTCAGGGCTCACCCCGGTCGGGTTGGGCCCGCCGCGTGGAGCGCGCCTTCAAGGAGGGACCGTAAGCCTTCGAGCGGTTCGGGCGCGGTGTTGAGAAGGGCGAGGGCGTGGGCGGCTGTCGGCGGGATGAAGGCGAGGTAGCGCGCTTTTTTCCTGCGAGTCGCCTGGTAGCCGAAGGTGCCCAGCGCTTTGAGCGCGCGTTGGAGCGCGGTCATTCTGAACTCCCGCGCCGTCGCGCCGGAACTATGGCACCATCCGGCCATGAAGCGTTCCCTTATGGCTGGATCCTGTTCCCGGTAAGCGTCAACGGCAAGGGATGCGGCGTCGTAGCAACGCGGGGCCATTAAAGCGTCCTGAAAGTCGATAAGAACCATGGCGCCGTTCTCCTCGACCATAACGTTGTCGGAGTGAAGATCCCTGTGCGCCAGAGCGTAAGGGAAAGTGCCAACGGCCTCCGCCAACGCTTCGAAACCCTTGAGCAGAGCGGCCGGGGTCTTCGCGTTGAGAAAACCCCCGACGAAATGGAGGTTGAAAAAAATGAGTTCGAAGGAGAGCCTGGCCCGGTCAAGGGAAAGAAGCGCGGGTCCGTTGCCCCAATCTTCTATTTTGGCGACCTTGGCCGCCGTAATCAGTAGTTCGGCCTCAAAGCCCTTCGACCACTTGAGAGCGGAGAGCCGGGAACCCCTTATCCATTCAATGACGAGGTAGGAAGCCGTGTCGGGAACAAAGTATATCCTGGGAACGCGGAGTCCGTGCGACTCGAAGAGGCGGGTCACGTGAAGGAAGCGGTTCCGACCGTCGTTGTCGTTTCCGAAGTCGGCCAGAAGCGCTTCCATTCCCCGGTAGTAGCCTTTAAAATAGGTGCGCGTTGAGGCGTCGGCCTCAATGGGACTCCAGTCTCCCTCTGGAAGAGTCACCTTTTGCGTCGTCAGGGTTTTTGGGCGAGCGCTCTGGCCTTGGCCGCCGCCGCCGATTCGGGATAGTACTCCATCAACTTGGCCAGTGTTTTTCGGGCTTTTTCTTCGCGGCCGAGCTTCTTCTGGCAGACGGCCAGTTTGTAGAGCGCGTCGGGAACCTTGTTTCCAAAGGGGAAGTGGTCAAAGACGTCTTTGAAGGCATCCGCGGCGGCCGCGGTGTCGCCCCCGGCGTAGAAACACTCGCCCATCCAATACTGGGCGTTATCCGCCAGGTCGGATTGGGGAAAACGGTTGATGAAACGCGCGAAGGCGGTCTCTGCTCCCTTGTAATCCTTCGAGCGCATAAGGGAGAAGGCGTGCTTGTACCGGGTCGAAGGATCCGTAGCAAGGTTATCGGCTCCCGCCGCCGGTAGGTTCACCTCCTCCGAAGGCGCCGCCGCGGACCGTGGAAGAGGCGCGGGCGCCCCGGCGGTTTCCGTCGAGCTATTCGTCAACCGGTCGATCTTCACGGCGAGTTGTTGTTGTTGCTTGGTGAGGTTGTCTATGTCCTGCCTCAGGTAATCGACCTTCCTGGAAAGGTCGTTTCCCGAGCCAACCATTGCCGAACACCCGACCACAAGAACTACCAGGAAGATCGCACTGAATAAAGCCAATCTTTTCATGGGTTCACCTCCCCTCGGCGAGACGGTCGAAGACCTTGCGGAAGAAGCCCCCGCCCTGTGCCTCGCGCTCCTTTTCAATCCTCATGAGTTCACCGTAGAGGCGCTTCTGCTCTTTCGAAAGCTTTCTGGGGGTTTTCAGCTCTATCTCGACGTACAGGTCGCCCCGGCCTGAACGGCTCAGGCGCGGCATTCCCTTCCCCGCTATCTTGAAGCGTTGTCCATTGCGTGCGCCGGGGGGAATGGAGAGCTTTTCCTCTCCATCAAGCGAGTTGATCACGAAGTCGCTCCCGAGGGCAGCCTGGGGAAAGGTCAGTTGAATCACGCAGTAGAAGTCGTCCCCGTCTCGTTTTAAGAAGGGGTGGCTCTCCACCTGGATAAAGAGGTAGAGGTCTCCCGGCGGCCCCATTTTTTCCCCGGCGTCTCCTTCTCCGGAGATGCGAAGCCTCATACCGTCGTCGACGCCGACCGGGATCTTCACCTTTATCTTCTTCTGGGTGCGAACCCGCCCATTTCCGCGGCATGAGGAGCATGGATCCCTGACGATCTCACCCGTGCCCCTGCACTGCGGGCAGGTGCGGCTGATTGTGAAGAAGCCCTGACGGGAAGCCACCGTGCCCCTGCCACTGCAGGCCGAGCACGTGATTCGCTGGCCCGACTTTGAACCGGTGCCCCGGCAATCCGGGCACACCTCATCCTTAGGCAGGACAATCTCCTGCTCCTTTCCCTTGAAGGCCTCCTCAAAGGTTAGCCTGAGGTCGTATCTCAGGTCGGCTCCGCGCTGGGGCCCTCCCGTGCGCCTCCCGCCGAAAAGGTCTCCCAATCCGAAGAGGCCGCCGAGAAGGTCGGAGAAATCGTCAAATAGACCCGAATTCCACGGAATTCCGCCCTCGCCGAGGTTTGCGGCCGTACCAAAGCGATCGTAGTGCGTGCGCTTTTGGGTGTCGCCAAGTACGGAGTATGCCTCGGAGGCTTTCTTGAACTTCTCCTCGCAGGCTTTGTCGCCGGGGTTGCGATCAGGATGGTACTTGAGAGCCGCTTGTCTGTAGGCGGACTTGATTTGCTCCCTGGAAGCATTCCTCGCAACGCCGAGGATATCGTAGTAGTCGTCGGACTGGCTCATGGTTCAGTGCCTCCAAAAGCGCTGGGGTCGTATAGTATGACTTCGGAGAGCGTTTTTGAAGCCTTGACGAGATTGTCCAGCGCCTCCTGTAAATGACCCAGGTTCCCGCTGGATAAAGATCCGCCGGCTTCTTCAAGAGTCTCTTCCACCATGTTTTGTTTGCCGGGTTCAAGCATGGAACCGAACTCCTTAAATGCCTTCCGGTTGCTCTCCAGGAGGCTTCTCAACCTTTGCTTCAAACGCTGAAGTTCAACCGTTCTCCTGTCTTCTTCGGCCATGACCTCGGCCTCTCCAACTATCTTCTTTATCTCCTCTTCGCTTAGACCGGAGGATGGGTTCACCACGATCTTCTGCTCATTCCCGGTGATAAGGTCCGTCGCGGAGACGGAGACAATGCCGTTTGCGTTGATGTCGAAGTTGACCTCAATCTGGGGAATGCCCCTTGGTGCAGGCGGGATGCCCACCAGCTCGAATCGCCCCAGGGAGATATTCTCGTCCGCCAGTTCGCGCTCGCCTTGGTAAACGTGGACCTCAACGGAGTCCTGGTTGTCGGCAACGGTAGTGAATATCCTGGACTTCTGTGTGGGGATAGCCGAATCCCTTTCTATGAGCTTAACGAAAACGTTTCCCTTTGTACTGACTCCCAGGCTTAAGGGAATGGCGTCCAGAAGAACGATGTCCTTCACTTCCCCCTTCAGTATACCCGCCTGGAGAGCGGCGCCGAGCGCAACGATCTCGTCGGGGTTCTTGTCGCGCCGCGGTTCCTTCCCGAAAATCTCACTGACGGTCCGAATCACCAGCGGGGTTCTCGTCTGGCCTCCAACCAGCAGTACTTCATCGATCTCTTCCGCCTTCAATCCGGCAATCTTCAGCGCTTCTTCGCAGGGCTTCCTGGTCCTATCCACGATCTCTTTTATAATATCTTCCAGTTCGCTCCTCTTCAGGGTCGTAGCCAGGTGCTTGGTGCCCGAGGCGTCGGAGGCGATGAAGGGTAGGTTTATTTCGGTGGCGTCCATCGCGGAGAGTTCACACTTGGCCTTCTCGGAGGCCTCTTTGAGCCGTTGAAGAGCAAGGTTGTCCCCGCTGAGATCAAGGCCGGTTTCCTTCTGAAACCGGGCCATGAGTTCAGCCATGACCGCGTGGTCCATGTCCTCCCCGCCGAGGTACGTGTCACCCAACGTGGCGATGACCTCGAAGAGACCGTCGCCGACCTGTAGGATGCTGACGTCGAAGGTGCCGCCGCCCAAGTCGTAGACCGCCACCGTCTTGTTTTCCTTTTCATTGAGATTGAAGGCGATGCAGGCCGCCGTGGGTTCGTTGATGATGCGCAACACTTCAAGACCGGCGATGCGTCCCGCATCCTTGGTTGCCTGTCGTTGTGGGTCGGAGAAGTAAGCGGGAACGGTGATGATGGCTTCCTTGACCTCCTCGCCGGAGAACTCCTCCACGTTCTTCTTGATCTCTTGAAGGACGAAGGCGGAGATCTCCTGAGGGGAGTACTCCCTGCCTTGCACTTTTATGCGCACGTCGCCGTTAGGCGCCTCCGAGATAGCGTAGGGCAGCACGCGGCCGGCATCTTCTATGGTCGGATCGTTGAACTTTTTACCTATGAGCCTCTTGACCGAGTAGATTGTATTTTCCGGATTCGTCTCCGCCTGACGCTTTGCAATGTTGCCGACGAGACGGCTGCCCTGCTTTGTAAAGGCGACGACCGAGGGAGTCGTCCGGCCGCCGTCCCTGTTGGGAATAACGATGGGTCTGCCGGTCTCGATGGCGGCCACGCAACTGTTGGTGGTTCCCAGGTCTATTCCGATGGTTTTATGCACCCCCATCTCCTTTCACACATTCACTGCCCTTCGGCACACGGCTAACGGTGACCCTCGCCGCTCTTATAACCCGCCCATCAAGGGTGTAACCCTTCTCGTGTTCAAGGGAAACCGTGTTCGGCGGAAGCCCGGGATCGTCAACAACCGCTATGGCTTCGTGGAGGGCGGGGTCGAAGGGCCGACCCACCGTCTTGATCTCCTTGACGCCCAGTCTTTCAAGGACCTCTCCCAACTGTCGGCGAACGAGAACGAGCCCTTCGTACCATTCTGTCTGCGCCTGTTCGTAGATCACGTCGAGCGCCCTGTCCATATTGTCCAGAACGGGAAGGATTTCAGCAATGATCTCCCCCTTGGCCTTTCGTCTATATGCCGCCTTGTCGCGCTCCACCCGGCGCCGGAAGTTTTCATAGTCGGCGCGTTGCCTGATTAACTGGTTCTTCAGTTCCCCGACCTCATTCGCGGGTTGAGCCGGAAGGTCTTCACGTGGCTCCTCCTCGCTCAGAACCAAAGCCCGGGGGCGGGATGAAAGATCCCCGGCCCGCCCTCCGAAAGCGGCTTCATCGCCTTCGTGGTCGATATACTCCACGATGTACTCGTCGTCCACGCTCGGAGGAACCGGGTTTCCATACCTATCTTTATCTTTCTTCATTGCCTTCCATCTTTTTAAGCCATCCATCCAGACCCGCGACGCCTAATTTTACAACAGGACTTCGGCCGACGGCCACTTCCCCCATCGGTTCGCCTCCCCTAAAGAAACTCGCTCCAAGTTTATTATAGCATTCTAACGTGCTACAGGCAACCGGTTCCCCCCCAAAACCCGTGATTGAAACGCCTGCGCCTTCGAATCGCGGGTGCTTCTCCCGGGGAAAAAAGCATTTTCCGAAAGCGGGGAGGGCCATTTCCCTCTCCGCCCCATCTGTCTGCGTGCCGGAGACCCGCGCGCGCCGGCAGGCGGGCAAAGCCCGCCAAGCTCCCGCATTGGGTATAGGCGGAACGGTCCGGATAAGTGGTAAGCTAAAAATGGGAGAGGAGGTGTAAAGCAATGGCCGGAGCGCTACGAAACCCGAACGTCCCGAAAGCTCTCAGGCCCCGCAAAGGCCTGAAGATAACCATCATGATACATACCCATGTGTTCAACCGTGGCCCGGCGGATATTCACAGCTTGCTTGACGGAGTTTCAGGTCATCCGGGCAGGTTATTATGCCGGTCCGCGTGAAACACCGTGATAAACCGGCTAACGGGTAGTATCCGGCCAAATACAAGGGGGCTGAAATGCCTTCGGCAAGGAATCTGAATGCGTATTATAGCGACGGCAAAAGAAATTGCGCACCTTACGCGGATCAGCATGATTGTTGTTAGAAAACGGATGATTTGTCGAGAGGAGTGCATCAAATCGAAAAGAACAAAATTGAAGCGCTGAATATGAGTGTTGCCATCTTGTCGGCATGGTCCGGTCTCATGCTTGCACTATATGCCTTGATCGGTGTCAGTTGGTTTCATTTGGGCGACTTTAGTTTTCGAACGGCAATGGCATACCACGGGATATTAATTCCGGCGTGGATGATGTTGGTATTAGCCTACTCCCGGCATATTGAACACTCGGATTTCATGAAGAAGTTGCTGGGAACAGGAGCGGTTTCCGCCGGTATCTTGACGGGTATCGGATCGGCATTGATTTGCGGGCAGGGATTTTTTCTTGGAACAGGTATTCAGGTTACGGGCATGATCCTTGCCGAAATTACGGCGTTAGCAATCATCGTTCAATCATTCCGGCATCACTTCAGGACTCCCCCAAACGGCATCAATACGTTTGCATGGTGGACTGTGTCAATCGGACTTGTAGGCTTGTCGCTGGCAACGCCTCTTGGTCATCTTGCGGGAGCGGTAAAAGATTTGGGGGAGAATCTTCCTATATTCGTAAAGCATGCAGCTCTCTTGGGGCTCTCCCCGAAAGCCGTCCTTAGCGGGTATATAGGTTCCCACAGCCATCAAATACTGGCCGCTTTTCTTGCGGCCGGTTTTGCATTGCCGCTCATGCGAAAACCTTTCGGAAAACCGGATGTTGTTAGCTTTATGGAGAAGGTTGGATTATTTGTCATGGCAACGGCAACCATTGCGCAAGTTGCGCTATATCAATATTGTGCATGGTTTGGATGGAAACCGCCCGTTTTGTTTTCAAGCGGACCGAATGGATTGCCTCTTGATGATTTTGTTTTAGTTGTTCTGGGCTTGGGCATGTTATTATTGATACCTGCTCTTTTGGTAAAAGATAAAAGGACTCTTCCTTCAGAAGCTTATTCGCGGTTTGTAGGCGGAATAGTAACAATTCTTCTGATAGCCTATCTGATTTCGGTTGTTGCTCTTGGTCTGTACATCGAATTTCATGAACAATATTTTGGTCATGGGGCGGGGCATGCGCTTGGTGTTCTTAATGACACGGCTTATATTCGAGCGCATCTGCTCTTTGATTTTATGATTATTCCAGTGTTGCTCGGCGCATTGCTCAGCGTAAGTTTGATAAACACTAAAAGGCAGAAATGGTTTATAACAGTGTCCACAATTTTGGTGGTTAAAACAGGATTGATTGGAGTGTTTGTGTGGACATTTTTCTTGAATTCTCTGATTCTTCAAATATCTATTGCATTAACTGCCATATTTTTACTGCTGCTTGCGCCACAATTAGCAAAGGCGTGCCCTCCTTCAAACTCATCTTGAACAGTTCATTTTTGTAAGTCCTTAAGTATCAGTATGATATGAAGATAGAAGGCAGGCATGGCCTGCCTGCAGCAGGCAGGCACCTCCGAACGCAATTGACGGCCTTTGTTATCATGGCTGATCCTGGTAATCGTGATTTCGTCGAGTTCGCGCATCCCGTAGGATGGCTTACAGCCCCGAATCATCAAAAAACCATCAACCCGTCCGTAGGAGGGGCTTACAGCCCCGAATGATCCTTGCAGGTAAGTGTATTTTCCGGCTTTCTTTCGACGAAAGAACATGGCCTCGCCCCACTTCCACTATCAATAATACCATCATCGACTGGTATTGTCGAGTAATATCAATAGAGAAGTTGCACCATGTTTTAACCTCCCCAAAAACCCACCACTATATTTATAAGGGCGGTTTACCCCCGCCCACCCTGTGGAAATCCCTTGAACCGTAGAAGATAAGGTAGACGGCGATCCGGCGGTTAATGCGGAAGACGGATTGAGAAGGCGTAAGAAGAAAACAGGAAGGGGCGGCCTGCGCCGCCCCCCTTGTCTCCATGTTGCGGTCTTCAGGGCGTGCACATTCCTCCACCCTTTCCTTTTTTAAACCCGGTGCAAACTGCTCCGCCGTCCGGGTTCACGATGCGAATCGACGTGCATACGCCCTTGGGGAACTTAGTCTTCAGTTTTCTTCCCTTCTTAAGAACGATCTTTCCGCTGTTCTTCCACTTCACGTTGGCCCAGGCCGTTGTGTCGCCGCCGATGTAAACCACGCAATTGGGATCAAAATAGGAACCGAATATCTTTATCCTGAAGGTCGAGGGTCTTCCCGGCGCCTGTCTCTTCTTGATCGAGCCGACGGTGGGAGGGGTGACAACGGTTATAGAGCCGCTCTTCGCGCACGTCTGACCGTCCAATGAAGTCGTCATGGTCCAGTCGTAGGTTCCGGCGGAAGCGTAGGTATGGCCCGGGTTCTGCTGACTCGAATGCGCCGTTCCGTCCCCGAAGCTCATCTTGAACAGTTCATTTTAGTAAGTCCTTAAGTATCAGTATGATACGAAGATAGAAGGCAGGCACCACATTGGGGTGGTATCATTTAATATACAAAAAGGGTGCGTTATCTATCTGGTGGATCTTGCTGTATCTCCCATCGGGCTTAGGGTTGGGGGTAGCTTGACCCCGGCTGCACGGAGCAGGATCGAAGCGTTCGATCGGCTGTCTGCCGTGTCTGCCTGTGCGTGTACGCACGCAGACAGGCCGGCACAGGCAGGCACCTCCGAACGCAATTGACGGCCTTTGTTATCATGGCTGATCCTGGTAAGCGTTATTTCGTCGAGTTCTCGCACGGCTCTCATCCACTCCACCTTTTTGCCTATTTCGG
>CAZIBS010000093.1:0-9139 GCA_964537405.1 uncultured Thermoanaerobaculia bacterium
ACGGCGGCGAGGCCTGTACCGGCTATAGCCGCGGCAAGGGCGGCGGCGTTTGTACGCCCTGAAAGAGACGCACCGGTACCAAAGAAGGGGGTTGCGCAGGCAACCCCCTTTTCAATATCCGGGTAGGGGCGGCCCAGCGTGGCCGCCCGGGGTTGTACCCGGAACGGCGGGCGGGAGAGCAGAGGCGTCCATCAAAAAAAACGGGGGCTTGAAGCACATGGGACGCTTCAGCCTGCCCCTGAGCATGCCCCGCCCCCGTGGCGGTGTGTATCATAATAGCTGGGGTTTCTAATATTACCCGGCCCAAGAGGTTCGGAAGACAGCCCCGTCAGGCGCTTTTCTTCAGTTCCCTGACGGCCTCGATCATCAGGGGAACGACGTCGAAGAGGTCTCCGACTATGCCGTAAGTAGCCACCTTGAAGATGGGGGCCTCCGGGTCCTTGTTGACCGCGACGATGACCTTTGAACTGGACATCCCGGCGATGTGCTGGATGGCGCCCGATATGCCGCAGGCGATGTAGAGAGACGGGCTGACGACCTTCCCGGTCTGGCCGACCTGGTGGGAGTGGTCGATCCAACCGGCATCCACGGCGGCCCTCGACGCACCCACCGCGCCACCCAGTTGCTCCGCCAACTCTTCCAGGAGGTGGTAATTTTCGGGGCCCTTCATGCCGCGGCCGCCGGAGATGATTATGTCGGCTTCCGCCACGTCGAGCAGGCCGCCTTCAGCTTTCAGCACCTTTTCGACGACCGCTTTCACGTCTTCGGATGAAACGGTGTTATCGAGCGGAACAACCTCACCTGTGCCTGCTTTGTCCCCGATTGGGAAGACGTTGGGCCTGAGCGTCACGCCGAAACTTTTGCCCGCCCTGGGCGATAGTGTGGCGAAGGCTCTACCCGCGTAAATCGGGCGCGTGAAGATGAGTTCGCCTTTCTCTATGGCGTAGCCGGTAACATCCGAGAGCAGGCCGATGTCCAGCCGCGCGGCAACCCTGGGGGCCAGGTCCTTTCCCATCGCCGTGGCCGGGAAAAAGATTGCTTCGGCCCCATAGAGTTGTGCGGCTTTTCCGACGGCCAGACCGTAGGCGTCATTGCTGTACCGTGCGAAGAGGGCGTCGTCGCCGAGGTAGACCTTCGCCGCACCAGCCTTGCCAAGTGCGGTTGAGATAGACCCTATTCCCTGGCCCAGTAAAACCGCGGACGCCTCTCCGCCCGTGGCGTCCGCAATCTCGCGGCCCACGGATAAGGCTTCCAGGGAGGCTTTCTTTAATTTTCCGTCGCGTTGTTCCGCAAAGACAAGAACCTTCATCGTAATCCTCCCTTGTCAGATAACCTTGGCTTCGCCGTGGAGCAATCCCACGATTTCCTTGGACTGGTCGGGAATTTTCCCTTCCAGCATCCTGCCGGCCGCCCTCTCCGGTGGAAGCGAATATCCCTTCAATTCGAAAGCTCTCCCCGCCGCGCCGACCGAGGAAACGTCCAGCCCCAGTTCCGAGAGGCCGAGGATAGAAACCGGCTTCTTCTTCGCCTGCATGATGCCCCTGAGCGACGGGTATCTCGGTTCGTTCAAGCCCTTCTGACAGGTGATCACCGCGGGCAACCCGGTGGTGAAGACTTCGGTGCCGCCCTCGATCTCGCGCATACAGGTGGCCTTGGTTCCATCCACTTCGAGCCCCGTTACTACCGTTACCGTTGGAATACCCAGCAACTGGCCGAGAAGGGAACCAACCTGCTGGTTGTCGTCTCCAACGCCGTGTTTGCCGCATAGGATCAAATCGAAGGGCTGCTGCTGCTTTATCGCCGCCGCTAAAACCTTCCCCGTCGTCATGGCGTCTCCGCCTTCGAAAGCGGGGTCATTCAACAAAATGGCCCTGTCGGCACCCATGGCCAGGGCGGTACGCAGGGTCTTCGTCGATTTTTCTCCGCCCATGGTAACAACCGTAACCTCACCTCCCAGCTTTTCCTTGAGCTGCAGGGCCTCTTCAACGGCGTACTCGTCGTAGGGATTTATCACCCAGTTAGCGTCGGCGAGATCCAAGCTCAACCCGCCAAGCTTAACCTTGACGCGCGTCTCCGTGTCGGGTACGTGTTTCACACAAACGAGAATTTTCATCGGCGCCTCCTTAAGTATTTGCCGCCGGCCATTGAGTTTTGACCATCCGGGCTAATCCCCCTTCGCGGTCCAGGCCGTTGAACTCCTGTAAGTGAATACTCGCATGCTGACAATGCCCGCCTTGAAAATCAGAGGATACCACCTTTTCAACAAAGTAACAATGTCTTTATTTTGCCCAAATTTCGTGTAAGCCGACGCAAATCCCGTAAGGATGGATTGTCCGATCCAACATCCCGATAGATCGCCTATTTCAGGACCGTCCTTCATTCGATGCGAATGACGATTTTGCCAAAGTGGCTGCCCTTCTTCATCAGGCGAAAGGCCTCCGGCGCCTCGTCGAAGGGAAAAACGCGGTCAACCACCGGTTTTAATTGATGGAGCGCCACCGCGCGGTTCATGCTTTTGAAGATCGCCCGGCTGCCTACGAAGATGCCGCGAATAGTGATGCCCTTCATAAGAATGAGCGTTGCGGGAACATTGAGGGAGACTCCCGAAAGGACGCCGATGAGGGCCACAACGCCGCCGGGACACAGTGTCTTGAGCGAGCGTACCATGGTTTCGGCGCCGCCGACCTCAACGACGCGGTCCACGCCGCGCTTCCCGGTGAGTGCGAGGACTTTCTTGTCCCAATCGGGATTCTTTCGGTAGTTGATCCCCTCCCAGGCACCCAATTTACCGGCCCTTTCAAGTTTCTCGTCGCTGGAAGAGGTGATGATTACGCGTGCGCCGGCCATCGTGGCGAACTTAAGCGCGAAAAGGGAGACGCCGCCCGTGCCCAGCAGCAGAACGGTGTCGCCGGGCCTTACCGGTTTCCCCTCCATCAGGGCGTTCCAGGCCGTAACGCCGGCGCAGGGAAGACACGCGGCTTCCTCGAAGGTGAGGGGTTCCGGTATTCGCACCGTACCGCTGTCGCCGAGGAGAACGTACTGGGCCAGTGTGCCGTCAAGGGGACCGCCCAGCGTGCTGTGAAGCGCTGCCGGCGTGGCTTCAGCGCAGAACCACTCCTGGGCGAAAGCACCCATTACGCGGTCGCCCTCACTGTATCCTTCTACCTCCCCGCCCACCGAGGCCACCTCGCCCGCCCCGTCCGAACAGGGGATCAAAGGCAACGGTTGGCGTGGGTTGTAGGCGCCCTCAACCGTCATGAGATCCCTATAGTTAAGGGAAGCCGCGCGCAGCCGCACCAGGACCTGGTGCGGACCCGGCACCGGGATGGGGCGCTCCGCCACGCGCAGGTTATCAAGTCCGAATCCATCCTGAATTTCGTAAGCTTTCATCGTTCACCTCCTCCGGTTGCGGCTAAGCCCCGTTTCTTCAATGGACCGCCTAAGGTAAGTATAGCCTGAAAGCAGGGGCCTTCTCCCAAAAGCCGGTATCGCTCCAAGGTCAGGCCTCACTACTTTACTATCCCCGCGGCCGGAGATGGCTACCCCGGCCTTCCGTTACCCGTTGAAGCCGGAGAGGATGTCCTTCAGTGAACGCTTCTTCTTTGCCCCCGTCGGAGGGGGAATAACGCCAAGACGTGAGGCTGTTGCACGAAGTGCAAAATTGACATCTTTGGTGTTTTACAGGGGGTCATTTTGTATAGGTTTAGTCATTCTCGTTGATCCTCGGCCATTTTACGACGCCGAATTTTTCTACAAAAGCGCGTACCGGAGTCGTGCAACAGGCTTGGAAGCTTGCTTTTAAAGACGCCCGCAGTTGCAGACCAGCCGTCCGCACAGCGGACGAAGGGCGGGCTATTGACCTATATGTTAGTGCCAAGTCAATCAGGATTTCTTATTATAGATTCACTCTTGATGTGGAAATAGAATTAGTCTTCGGAGTCTTTCAGGCCGTCGAAGGAGTATAGCCGCTTCTTGTCCTGGAAGAGCGTTTCGAGGTGGACGGGGCGCCGCCATACTTTTTGCAGGGCGTGGAGCGTTGCCCGTGCCTCCGGAATCTTGAGGTCTACGCCGTCGTGGAGGTGTTTGAGATACAGCTCCGAGCGGTTTGCGTAGTTGGCGTCAACGAGTTCAAGTATGGGTTCGCCGCCGTTGGCGAGGTGGCTTAGAAGTGCGGCTTTTACCTTCTGAAAATCCCTGCTCTCAATAACAGTGACACCCTGGTCCCGGTGGCTGCGGAAAGTGAACAGGGCGCTCTTCCTGACAAAATCCGGCGTAAGGAAGGCGTCGATAAACTGGACGTCGTCATAGATGGTCCTGACCCCGAAGAGTTTTTCCATGCCCTTCATTGCCCGCGTATCCCAATGGTCGCGTTGCTTGCTGTTGTCGCAAGCTTCCCATTCGGACCCGTGCCTGCCCTTGTCCCACCTCTCCTTGATGTCTTCGTAGAGGAAATAGCCCAGGCGGTATGGGTTGAGTTTGCCGTGCCACCCGGCGATGATCTTCGAGTGTTCGTCGGCGAAGACCGTGAGGTCCTCCGGTTTCAAACCCCTTGCCACCATGATTCGCCTGTGCCAGTAGACCGCCCATCCTTCGTTCATTATCTTCGTAAGACGCTGGGGCAGGAAATAGTAGGCTTCGTCCCGCACGATCTCCAGAAGGTTGCGTTCCCAATCTTCCAGGGGCGCGTGATCGACAAGAAAGTCGAGAACCGCCCTGAGCGGCTTTTCCGGAATAGGCTTGAGCTTGGCCGCCGATTCCTCTTCGGTGTTCTCGTCTTCGGTTTTGGCGGCGGGCGCCGCGGAGCGCGAGTAGCTTTCGAGGTACTTTCCGGAAAAACGAGGGGAGGCTACCGAGCGGCTCTTTTCGCGGGCCCCGGGCCTTCCGGAACCCCTTTTTGCGGGCCGGGCGTAGAGACGGCGGGGATCAAGCAGGTTTTCCAGGGAGAGGCAGGAGTCCAGGAATCTCTCAACGTGCTCCGCTCCGTAGCGGTCCGCGTAGTGCTTGACCTTGGCGGCATGGTTGGCCATCTCGTTCAACATGTTGCGATTTGTTCCCGAAAACCAGGCGTTGTGGCGGAAGAAATCGCAATGGCCGATAACGTGGGCTATCACCATCCTCTGGATAAGGGGTGTGGAGCCCTGCAAGAGGTAGGCGTAGGAAGGGACGGTGTTGATAACCATTTCGTAGATGGTGGAGAGACCCCACGAGTGACTCTTCTCAATGGAATCGAAGGCCATTCCCCAGCGCCAGTGGGGGTAGCGGGCCGGGAAACCGTCGTATGAGGCCGCTTCGCTGATCTGGTCAGGAGTCAGGAAGTCAAAGATAACTTCGCCGGGGTCAAGCCCCATGGCCCTTGCGTAGGCCATAAAGTCGCGCTTGACTTCGACGAGTTCTTCAGGAAAGGGAATAAAGTCCAGGCGCCTGAGCGCCCCGGTGTCTGGGTGTCTCATCGTCCCTTCCCCAGGAAAGTCCGAATGGAATCAAGGATTTGCTCCTTGTCGGCTATGGTGCTCAACGCCACGCTTTCTTCATCCGGGAAGGCCTTTTCAAGGACCGAGTAGAAAGCCCCGGAACCGTAGGCGCTCTTTACCTGCCCGTAGGCGAAAAGGTTGGAGCGGGGAAGAAGCGAATCTCTAAGGAGTTCCACGCACCGCGTGTTGTCCTCTTCGCTCCAGTTGTCCCCATCCGAAAAGTGAAAGAGATAGACGTTCCAATCCGCGACCGGGTAATCCTCATGGAGGAGTTTTTCGGCAAGGGTGTAAGCCGAGGATATAAGCGTACCGCCCGATTCCTTGCTCTTGAAAAAGGTTTCGCGGTCTACCTCCCTGGCGTCGGCGTCGTGGGTGATGTATCGAACCTGAAGGTTCTTGTAGTTTGCCTGGAGCCACAGGTCTATCCAGAAGGCTTCCCTCCTGACGATCGTTTTCTGCTCGTCTCCCATGCTGCCCGATACGTCCATCATGTAGAGAACCGCCGCGGCCGACTGGGGAAGGAGCACCTCCTTGCGAGCCCTGTAGCGTTTGTCTTCGCGGACGGGAATGACAAGCGGCTCGTCAGGGTTGTAGTCGCCGGTGGAGACCATTCTCTTCAACGCGGCTTTGTAGGTTCGCTTGAAGTGGAGGAGCGATTCCGGCCCGGAGCGCCTGATGCTCGTGAAGCGTCCGCTCGTACTGCGTATAACCTTTCTACCCTTGGGTTGGATGCGCGGCAGTTCCAGTTCTTCACCCAGGATGCGAGCGAGTTCCCCGAAGGAAAATTCGGCTTCGAGCGGGTGCTCTGATGGGCGGTTCCCTGCTTTGCCGCGGCCCTCCGTTTCCTGACCATCGGAGCCTATGACGTCGCCCGCTTGGCCCGCTCCCTGGCCGACCTGCGATTGATCCTCCCAGGAGTACTGGAAACGGGGCAGCCTGATTTCCTGGATGGGAATCGCCACCTTGCGTTTCCCGCGCTGAACAACGAAACCTCCCTCGGCGATGAGCTTACGAAGGTTCTTCCGAACGCGTCCCTTGACGATTGCCCTGTAACGGGCGTGGTCGCGGTGTATCCTCAAAGCCATTTCAGCTCCCCATCAGAGGGCTGCGCAAGTCCCTTTAATACCAATTTGACGTCCGTGGTCTACTAAACATAAGCGCGGATACCTATCCTCGCCCAAGTTTAGTCCGTCTCATCGGCACCCGCCTTTTCATCTCCCCTGGCGAAGATGGAGGAGATATATTCGAGAAGGTCCCTGGAGCAGACATCGCAGTAGCCGTAGTCCTTAATCAGGCGGGAACGAATGATCTCTATCTTTTCCTGCGTCTCCTTGTCCACCACGTTGGCCACGAGTGAAGAGAGTTTGATCGTGTCTTTCTGGTCCTCGAAGAGCTTCATTTCGAGGGCCTTTCTCAGGCGGTCATCCGTGCGCCAGTCGAACTTCTTTCCGTCGACGGCCAAGGCGCCGATGTAGTTCATGATCTCCCGACGAAAGTCCTCCTTGCGCGTCTCCGGAATATTGATCTTCTCCTCGATGGATCGCATGAGCCGCTCGTCGGGCTCCTGCATTTTTCTGGTGTACCTGTTCCGTATCTTCTCTCCCTGCGTACTGGCCTTTATATTGTCGATGTAGTTGGCGCATAAGCTCGAAACGGCCGATTCGTCGGCGGAGATTGCGCGCCTTACTTCGTTCTTGATGATGTCCTCGTACTCCTCCTTAACCACGCTCAGGAGCTGCCGGAAGTCTTCCCGTTGCTCTTCACTGGAAATGAGGCTGTGGTGGGCAAGGCCGGCCTCCAATTCGTTGAGGACCATGAAGGGGTTGATGCACTTTTCGTTCATGTCCTGGACGAGCGCGTCAGAGAGTTTGTCCTGCACGTATCGGGGCGAGATGCCCTCCATCCCCTCTCTTGGAGCCTCAACCTTCAGTTCGCGTACCGTGTCCTCGGTGTAACCGGGCAGTGTGCGGCCGTCGTAGAGCTTCATCTTCTGCATGAGGGACAGGTCGTGCTTCCTGGGCTCGTTGAGGCGGGTCAGCACCGACCACATGGAGGCCACGGCCAGCGCGTGCGGGGCGATGTGTTTGCCGGTGATCTTATTTTTGTTGAAGTCGCGTTCATAGATGCGGATTTCATCGCTGAGCCGCGTGATGTAGGGAACGTCTATCTTGATGGTCCGGTCGCGCAGCGCCTCCATGTACTCGTTGTTCTGGAGCTTGATGTACTCCGGTTCGTTCGTATGGCCGATGATGACTTCGTCTATGTCGGTCTGCGGAAACTTCTTGGGCTTTATGGTGTGTTCCTGCGTTGCGCCAAGCAGGTCGTAAAGGAAGGCAACGTCCAATTTGAGTATTTCTATAAACTCGATCAAACCACGGTTGGCAATGTTCAACTCACCGTCAAAGTTGAAAGCCCTCGGGTCGCTGTCGGAGCCGTAGATGGCTATCTTCCTGTAATTCACGTCGCCCGTCAGTTCCGTGGAATCCTGGTTTTTCTCGTCCTTGGGTTGAAAGGTGCCGATTCCAACCCGGTCTTTTTCAGAGAGGACCATCCGGTAAACCCTGACGTGGTCGAAAACCTTCTCGAGGTTGCCCTCGTGTCGCTCCATGAGGTCGAAAAAAACCTTGCGGCAGGCCGGGCAGAGGTCTCCCTCCACCCTGAGGCGGTAGGGAAGGGAGGATCTTTTCTGGATCTCTCCCATTATATCGCCCCTGAACTCACTGGGTATGAGCTTCAGAGGTTCCTCGTGCATCGGACACGGGAACACTTCTCCTTCACCGTTCCGGGGACCAGGACCTTTGTCATCCTCAACGCCGATCCATTTGAAGGAGTAGATGGCACCTTCGGGCTTGCGGCTGTAAGCCTCCAGACCGCGCTTGAGTTGCCGAACAATCGTCGATTTAGAAGAACCTACCGGGCCATGGAGAAGGAGGATGCGTTTTTCGGGGCCGTATCCATAGGCCGCTGCCTTGAAGATGTTTACCAGGCGGCTAAGGGTTTCGTTCAAGCCGTAGATGGCGTCCTCTCCTCCGTGGTCTGGATCGCTGAAAAAGGCGTAGCGGTAAGTGACCGAACGGCCCTTCGATATCTTCTTCCTTCCGTAAGATGTGATCATGTCGTAGAGTCGCTGGTACGAAGTCCTGACAACATCGGGACGGCTCTTGGCCATGACGAGATAATCTTCCAGCGAACCCTCCCAGTGAAGGTTGTGAAAATCGCTCTGTGTTTTTTTCCTGATTGCTTGAATGAAAGAATAGTTAGCTTCCGGCATAAGAGTCTCCTTCTGGTGGCGCCTCAGTAATAATTATAGGACGATTCGGCCGGAACGTCCACTCCATGAAGATATCGGAATCCACCACCTAACCGAAGACCGGGGGGGGCTGACAGGCCTGAATAATTTGAACGCAGTCGCGGCATCACTACATCAAACATCCAATTGGAAGGCAACAACGCAGATGGGCCTTATCCCGGTGCAGGTGGTGGATTCAGGTTGATTCCCACCAACTTGACATTACCCGGCTGCATCTATAGCATGAGCGCTTGGTTTGCCGAAGTGGCGGAATTGGTAGACGCGCTGGGTTCAGGGTCCAGTGCTCTAACGGGCGTGGGGGTTCGAGTCCCCCCTTCGGCACCAAAGGGTTACTTCGCAGCTTTCCCACCAAGGACGT
>CAZIBS010000094.1:0-9045 GCA_964537405.1 uncultured Thermoanaerobaculia bacterium
GGTACGTTTTCCTGAAGGCGACAGCTCCCACGGGCCTCGTTACGGGCAAGGTGCTCTCTCCCTCCTCCGCGCCCATCGAGGGAGCGGCGGTCGGAATGTTGCAAAACGCCCCCGGACAGTCGTTAACGCGAGATTCGATCAATCGGCAAGGCGCCGGAGCTTCAAAAGCCCGCGCCCGGAGGTTGAGGGCGCGCATTGAAACCCTCGTCAAGGAGGGCAAAACCCCGAAAGCGGCCCTCGCCATGATTGAAAACACGGGCCTGACCAGCATTGCGTCCGCCGACGGCGTCTACGTGCTCCCGGTGCCGCTCGGGACCGTGAACCTGCAAGCGGTGGACATCCGGACCGCCGACAAGGGCACGGCTTCCGTTACCCTTGACCAGGACCGGCAGGTTCTCACCCAGGACATTACCATCGTACCGGCGCCTTTTACGGTGGCTTTGACCTCGCCCGAATCTAACGCTTCCAACGTACCGGTCGGAAGCACGATCTACGCGGTCTTCTCCAAGCTGGTCAATCCCGCTTCGCTCACCGACGGAGCGATCACCATCAGCACCGTCGGCCGTGTAATCCCGGGTGCCTTGAGCGTCGTCTCCGACGGCAAGACGGTGGCTTTCCTGCCCGCGGGGCTTCTGCCGGAGGGTGCCGCCGTTTCCGTTACCATATCGGGCGTCACCGACAGGATGGGCAACGGCCTCACCGTACCCACTTCCTTCAGCTTTACCACGGTGGCCGCGCCCCCGGCGGGTCTCGACATGGGCCTGATCAAGGCGTTTCTGCCCGGTTCGAACGGCATGATCGTCGTTTCCGGCGGTCCGGGTTCCGTCGTGGGCGGGGCGCTCGTATACCTCGTGAACGCGACGCACCCCGAGTACGGAACGGTCACGGTAACGGCCGGAACGGACGGATCTTTCAGCGTCTCCATCAAGGGCGCCGTGGGCGACCGCATCGAGCTTCACGTGGTTGTAACCGGAAGGCCCGACCGCATTTACGCCTTCACGCAGCTCGTTTCGGCCGACGGCTCGACGGTGTCCATGGGGCCCGACGGGGGCGTCTACACCTTCCCCGCCTCCGGCGGTATCCCGTCCGTGACCATCCAGGTTCCCGCGGGCGCATTCGACGGCCCGGCGACCATCGCGGTAACGCCCGGAGACGCTGCGCAAACCGCTCCCATCCCCGACACGTTCACCGCGAGCGCGCCCGTGAAAATCACCATGAGCCGATCGGCAAAAAAGGAAATCGCAATAATCCTGCACGCCCCGCAAGGCTGGGACCTGAACGATCCCACAAAGCAGTTCTGGCTCGTAAAGACGGTAACGTGGGGGTCTCGGAACACCAAATCCCCCATGGTTATGGACACCCTTCGTCCCACCCCCTGCGTGGGCGATTCAACCGGCAACTGCCTTGTCACCCAGAGTCCGCCCTTCCCGGGCCTCAGAGAAAGCGCCGTTTTGCAGCTTTACCAAGCCGACACGGAGTGGGGGTTTCTCTCGGGCCGCCTTGCGCTCGCCGATCAGGTAGGCGACGTGGTGGTCCGGGCGGAGGGCTCGCCCTTCGTGTGCCTGCTGGATTTCGGGGTGAGCGGCAACGTGTGGACCCTTCCCGCGAATCCCCGGGCACAGTCCTACCAGGTTGATTTCCAGGACGCCGGATCGGGCGAAGTGATCGTAACGACCACCCGCCAAGGGCCGCCCGATCCCGGTACGATAGCGGACATAGGCATCACGACAAACGTTAAAACAGGGCCATATTTAATGGACGCGGCGCCGTTCAAGGCATTCGCCTTCCAGTTGAAGGCTCTGCCGCTGCCGGTGACTTCGAGCGATAACAGGGTATCCTTCACGGCCTCTTACGGTTCTTCGGTGGACGTTGAAATCGCGGCGGCGGCGGAGACGGCGGCGCCTGACGACAACGGCGCGCCGCGGATGGTCGAGATTGCGTGCGGCGGATCGACGGGCTACGCCCCTATCATGCCTGACGGTTCGTTTGAAGCAAGCCTTGGGAACCTCAAGACGCAGGACGGGGCTCAAGCCGTTGATCTTCGCTCCGCGCTTTCTTCGGGCGGGGTTGTAACCGCGGCTTATACAAGCATGTTCGGCGGGACGGCCGTAACGGCTGCGATGGCGCCCCTGCCGGACGTTCCGGTGACGGACCACCTTTCCCTTGCCGCCGTTTCGGGTGGCCTCCATCTAAAGGCTTCGGCGGGTTTCGGGGATGCAGGCGCCGCATTCCACGTCTACGACGCCATGGCGGATCGTTCGTGCGTGGAGTTGCTTGAAGCGAACATCGACGGTTCGGGCCTGCTTGATCTGGACCTTTCGGGCAAGGGACTTTCGGTCGACGACGTGCTCTTCTACACGATGCAAAAGACGGAGGTAGAGCAGACCTCTTCAATCACGCTGACTTTTGACCGGCCGCTCGCGGCACTGCCGACGGTGGTTACCGAATCCAACAAGGGCACGGTGGATATGGGCGGCCCCACGGTGAGCCTGGCGGTTGTGAACGACCCCGATCCCTCGCTGCCGCTGCCGGCTGGAAGCCTGGTGGAGATGAGCCTGTCGAGCGCGGGCAACCGTGAGCTGACCATGGTTCCCGTCGCCAACCTCAAGCCCGGTGTTACATATGAACTCACCCTCGAAAACCTCGTGAACGACGCGGGCATTCCCACGGCCCTGGGCGCGGCGATCACGGCGCGCTTCACCGTGTACGGTTCCGGTGTCGTGGGTCAAACGCCCTACGATACCGTTTACGACGCGGTGCGGCGCGGGTCGATTCTCTACGTAGCCGCGGGAGACCAGGGTTTCGACATCCTCGATCTCTCCGATCCGACGGACCCGAAGAGCCTCGTGAGCGGTCCCGTGGCCCTGCTCGGCAGGACGCGCGGCGTGGCGATTGCGGACAACGTCGGCGTGCCCGAGGGAGGCGTCGCCGCCGTCCGAAACGTGGCTGCCTTCGTGGGTGGTGGAACATCCGGCAAGCCTGGTTTCATTGAGCTGAGGTACGCTGATTTCAAGGGGGATGGAGCGCCTGCGCAAACCGCGACCATTGGCGATCACATCTCCGGCGCCCGGCTCTGCGACGGAATCGGCAGCGACCCCGGTAGACCGCAGGGTGTGCCGATGTTGGTCAAGACGGTTGGAACGACGGCTTTTGTCTCCACGATGGGCATTGGTCTCCAGCAGGTTGACCTTGACGCCGTAGCCGCCCAAAACAGCTTTTCCATTCAGCACACGATCAACAAGTACAAGGTTGACGGTGATGAAACCTGGGACCTCGGTATGTCGCTGGAAGGGATCGCCGCCATGGCGCCGCGGGTGGACCCGGAGAATCCGAACTCCAAGACGGACGGTTTTCTTGTCGGCGCGATTCATAGCAGGGGCGTCGTGGCCTGGGACGTAACGACGGACCCGGCCGGGGCTCCGCAGCCGGCAGGCTACCAGCGTTTTACCTCGACGGTGCGTCCATCCGGCGCCATGCGGTTGTCGATTTACCCGGACTACCGCTACGCCGCGGTTTCGAACGGCCGGAGCACGCCGCGCACCACCGATCTCATGCTCATGGCGGGCGGAAGGGCGGGGCTCCTGGTTTACGAACTTTCCCCAAGCGGAACGAGCCTTGGCTTGCACCTCAGGACGGTGATTCCCCTCGGGAGCGCGGCCTACGATGTGGCGGTGGACACGAGAAGGAACATCGCCTACGTCGCCTGCTACGACAGCGGCGTGGCAATGGTGGACCTGAGCGATCCCTACAAGGCCAACGAAAACGACCCCTACGCCATGATCGACGAGGACGGGAACGGGACCGACGACCGCATTCTCGGGTATCTCCACGTCGCCCCTGGAAGTCGCTCCACCATCGTGGTAGACTCGGGCACGGGCTTGGTTTACGTAGGAGAAGAAGGCGTGGATTCCGGATTGAAGGAAATCGGAGCGCAGAAGCCGAGGATGGAATTCCTGCTCGACGACCCACAGCACCCGGGGCAATACAAAGTGCCGGGATACCTGAGCGCTTTTGAGGGAGACAAGCCTCGAATCGGCCTCTGGATTCCCGGCGGCCAGGGGGCGAGTATTTCAGCAACGCTTCAGCTTTACGACCGGAAAGGCTTCGAAGAAACCCGCCAAGTCGTGGGCCAGGACGCCCAAGGCAACGACGTTCTCGCCCCCGTTTCGACCGTCTACCGCTCCAACGTCACCCTCATGCGCCAGTCCAACGACAAGACGAGCGAGAAGTACAACTTCTACATTCAGCGCAACGACAACGTTAACGACCAGGTAACCCTCGGCATGATCTACGATCCCGCCAATCCCGACCCCACCCTGATGGTGAGCAAGCAGTCCGGCAGCCTGAAAGGCGAAAGCTATCTTTATTTCGCCAACGATCCCGGCGCCTGGTGCGGCACGGCGAACCAGGGTGGGAACGGAATATGGACGACCTCGGTCTCCGTGGTAAAGCCCGTCTTAAGACCGTGGGTGGAGTGGGTATCGGACAGGCTGCTTTCGCAAGCGACACCGCAGACCGTGAACTCAAAAGCGATTGGAAGGCAGGCTGTGGAGACAACAGCGGATACATCGGCAGCCGAGCCGCTTCCCGCGAACTTCAGAGGGCCCATTCTGCTTGCGCTGAACCAGCCGAGGGTGATCACGCTGAGATTTAAGGCCGATAAGACGCATAACCCGAGCGACCTCTCGAATATTACGATAAGTGCTGAAGGCGTCCAAAGCGTCAAAGTCGAAATTCCAATGGAGCCTCAGCCGCAGATTTTCCCTACGTTCAAGATCAAACTCACAGGAATCGAAGAAAGCACAGTGGGGCAAGGGACCAGGATCACAATCCACGCTGGTGCTCCAAGGAAGCGGAGGCAAGCTCTTAAGCGTAACGTCCACCGGGGTTTTTGACGGTGGCATGGCTATGGACTACAACCGGGACGGGGAGATACATTTTCACGGAGACCCAAATGACCCGAAGGCGGGAACCGATGATATCCCTCCTGGGAAATACTACGAATTCTGGGTGAACAACGACAGGGATGGCGCGGAAGATGACCTGATTGGCCTGGAATTATTCCCGAGCGGCATTCCTGCAAATCTACGGGATTTGGAGGATTATGCCAGGTTATGGATCCATTTAACGCCGCAATATCACATCGGCCACGGTCAGGAAATGAAAATGCAATACAGGATGTACCGCGAGCCGCTGAATCCAAGCGAAGAAAGTCCTGCTTTGGTTGCCTATCGTGCCGTTGAAAGCAACGGTGGGCTTGGCTATTTAAAAGACGAGCAAACAGGACGCAACCAACTTCAATACGGACCATTCTGGAAAATAAACTGGAACGCGGATATTCCAGCAAACCTTTTTTTGAGCTTTGATGAGCGGAACAACGCGCACATGATATTCTGCGCCGTTGCCAAGGGACGTTCGAACGTTGTGTTTGAGGTTGTCCGATCCGGTATTGTGCTTGCTCGCTACAAAGTGCCCATGGACTTCAGAGAAATCCGTGATTTTTATGATGAATACTATGTTGGTGATCCCAATGACGATCCCGATCAGACGACGATTCCTTTGGATTATAGCGTGGACCATAAGAGCACGGCTGAATCTCCACAGGGAACTAACTATATTCTTTACGTCCCCGGCTGGAACATGGGAGGTGTCTGGCACAAGGAGCGCTGGGCGGAGACGGCCTACAAGCGGCTTTGGTGGCTTGGCTATAAGGGGCATTTTGGTATGTTCAGGTGGCCGAGTCGGGATATTGAGTTCCTCAACTTGCGCCGAGGTTATAACGAAAGCGAGTACAACGCGTGGCGCTCAGGAACGGGGCTGCTAAGGTTACTTCAGCAACTTAAGGGTGAAGGTTATAGCGTAGACGTTCTCGCGCACAGCCAAGGCAATGTTGTTATGGCTGAAGCTCTGAGGGAGGCGAAGGACGGGAACCTGCCATCGCCTTTGGTAAATGCTTACGTAGCGACGCAGGCCGCGCTCAGCTCCAGCCTCTTCGACAGCAACGCCGTGGACTACTTCACGAGCAACGGGCGAAACCTCCTGCCGCACTTAACGCCCATTGATGCGCTTGCGCACTTTCCCGCTCAAAATCCTTTCGGTGATACAAGCCTACCGCCCTATATGGCGGGAACGAAAAAATACGCTACCAACCGGATCAACTTCTACAATCCAGTTGATTATGCAGTTGGAGATAATACCCTCTTCATATCCAGCACGCTCTACGGAACGCAGAGTGCATGGGAGGTGAACAACACGGAACACAGGCCATGGCAGGCGCTAGGGGCTGATCCGCTGTATAGCTTCAATTCCGAACCTGACAAACGGTTTTTCTTTCAATTGAAGCACATTGGACCGAATCAATGGCAGGAATACGACCTGGATCCTTCGATCCGCGACGACCGCTTCAAGATCCTTGCCTTTGCCGCCCAATCGTACGGGCGAGCCGTGGGGGCGGGACCGGTTACCTCCTATTTCGATAAAGCCGCCAAGAGCAACTTAAATCCGAACTTCAATCTCGCGGGCGATCCGACCTTCCTTGGTCAAGGCCACTATGAGCATGACGCTGAGTTCATGTACAACATTCAGTTACGCTGGCCCTATTGGCAGAAACTCATGACCGATTTGGGAATGTCCCCGGCGCCGTGGACAAGGCCATGAGAAAGTCGGCATGGAAATACGTCCTATGGTTGTTATGCCTGGCTGTCGCAATAAGCGCGCTACAGTACTTATGGATTTGGGGTGCATCCTGGCGCGCAGATGTGATTTACAAGGGCCGCTTGGAGGCCTTATCGGAACAAAGAGCCGTGCACCTTACAATCAAAGCAACGGATCAGTTCGGAAAGCCTGCCTCTAATTTCAAGGTGGCGGTTAAAATCGCCTCCATTTCTTGGTATTTCAGGATATTTCCCCTTTGGGCTGAGCATCATCCAACGTATTATCTGGAAACAGACCAAATAGGCATCGCGAAGCTCAACCTTTGGTTCAGAAAGGCTTACGAGGTGGAGTTCAAAGAAGTAAGCACCAACCGATACATCTTTCCCGAAGGTAAGCTCGATCCTCACGTTCGGAGTTTCAATAACAATCCTGGAAGTTCCTTCGCCATATCAAATCTTGATCGCATCGGCCAGATCATCGATATGAAAGTTTTGCGCCACGGTCCGCCGGTGAAGTTGGCATGGTATAGGCCCAGAGTACCGGGGCAGGGACCTATAGGCATGAGTTCGCCTGGGATACGGGCGCGGGATGAAATGGTTTTCACCGTGGATATAATGGGAAACAAGTTTCTTGAGGGGCGCCACGCCGGGGATCTTATCATAACGGTCAAGAACGCGAAGACCGCGTGTCAAATGTTCACCAAACGCTACACCCCAGGCTTGGACTTTAAGCAGAAAGGGGAATGGAACGTTAGCTGCGAGGCTCTAAACGGTACGGTGATCCAGCAGGCGGTTAGCAGGCAGATCATCACATTTGCGCCAGAGACGGGCTACAAGAAACGCTTGAATTACCGGTTGACAATTAAGAAGGAGATGTCGAAGGCCGAGTCGGCTGAGTCTTATTCGTCTGGAGGAGAACTCTTCAAACTTGTGCGGTCGGTGCCTGATGAAGATGACTACATTTCCATTGGTCCGAAAGAGGGATTTGGCGCGCGTCTCTACCTGAGACACGACAGCCCAAGGTGGTATGGTGAAGTGAGTATTAGTTTCGACTTGCGGTACCGCGAAAGTAAACTCCTCATAGGGGCTGATGGCGCATACAATACCACCGGCTCAAATAACCTCTGGTATGTTATCCATGGGCATATTGGGTTGCTGTAGCGGCTCTGTTTTGCTTTTCACGCAGCAGTCGGACCGCCGGCGACGGCCGGACCCCGGAGATCAAGGTGTTTGAATCTGCCGATGCAAAGGGAACGGAATCCTATTTGAAAGACAAGAATGCGGCCCAAGACCAACTTCTTGCCCCCTTTGCGGGTTTGGTGGCGCTTGCTTACGGTGCCGACGGCCTAATAGACCTGAGTAAAGCCGCGGATATAACGTCTCACCTGCCTTTAACGGGTCGTCTTGCGCCGTTCCTCTTCGAAGGCGTTCACGAAGGGAAAGGTAACCTGACGCTGGTTGTGACCGATGCTTCCGGCGTGGTACTGGCGAGGTACAGGATTCCCATGGAACTGAAGAAAATCACGAATCTCTTTGAGCAGTACACGGTAGGCGACGACGACGCTGAAGCCCCAACGGATTGTGCGAATGGCGACTGCGTTCCATCGGACGCTCCCTTCCGGTATCAGGCGCCCACTACGAATGAAGAGAAGGATTACGTTTTGTACGTGCACGGGTGGCGTATGTACAAATGGGAAAAGGTCGCATGGGCGGCGACGGTGTACAAACGCCTTTACTGGTTGGGTTACAAAGGTCGCGTCGGTTTGTTCAGGTGGCCTTGCGGCCAGGGATTGGAATGGGATCCGACCGAGGTGATATCCGACGCATGGGCCGGCCTGCGTTACGATAACAGCGAGTACAGCGCGTGGCGCAGCGGAGCGGGCTTGAAGAACGTGATCTTGTCGCTGAAGCAGAAAGGCTATCGCATTCATTTACTGGGCCACAGCCAGGGGGCAATTGTTACGGGGGAGGCCTTGCGCGAGATTGCGGCTGAGGGAGGTCGCGGCGTTGTCAATACCTACCTCGTCGCCCAGGGAGCGGCCCCGGCCGAACTATGGGACAGCAGCACGGGGACCACGCCCGTACCGCTCTATTCGCTGAATGGGGCTGAATGGACGCAACGGGACCGGCTGGATATCGGCTCAACGCCCACGGCGGCTCTTTCTCTATCCGTACCTGCGCCCGCGGGCGCGACGGGAAGCACCCCGGCGGCCTTCTTCGATCCCCGGGAACTTGCCTGGATCGGCGTCGAACCGCCCGTGGTCAGCGGGACAACGGCCGTTCTCACCATATCCCGGCCCGGAACCTACGTACTGTTATCGCTTGATCCCGATCCTAACGTCCCGCCCGGGGTCATACCGGGCGAAATACTCACCGGGGTCGGAGAAGTCCC
>CAZIBS010000095.1:0-8970 GCA_964537405.1 uncultured Thermoanaerobaculia bacterium
GAAACCGACGTCTATAACGTCTACCTCCACGACGGAATGCGGCGCGTTGAACTCTTGAGCCCTATGGCCCTCGTCATGCGCGCCCATGGGGGCGTCAGCGGCGGGCAGGCACTTTCGGTCAAAGCGCCAATGCCGGGCAAGGTCGTAAGGATCCTCGTCTCTCCCGGCCAGAAGGTAAAGAAGGGCCAGGGTGTCGTCGTTGTCGAAGCCATGAAGATGCAGAACGAACTCCAGGCACTCTCCGACGGCGTAGTGAAGGCGATCAAGGTGAAAGAGGGCGACGGTGTTGAAGGTGGTGCCGAACTCGTAGTGCTCAATAAGAGCGATATGCGAAAGTAAGGGCTTGTCGCTGAGAAACCGTGCGGCCGGACCCGGTGGATAAAAGAAGGGGGCCCTAAGGCCCCCTTTTCTACCGTAATCAAATGGAACGAGTTTACCTGACTGTTTCGGCCAAACCCTTGCCGGGCTTAAACTTGGCCACTTTCTTCGCGGCAATCTTGATGGGCTTGCCGGTTTTGGGGTTGCGGCCGGTGCGGGCTTTGCGCTTGCCCACGCTGAAGGTCCCGAAGCCGACCAGCGTCACCTTGTCGCCCTTCTTGAGCGCCTTGGTGACGGAGCTGGTGAAGGCATCAAGAGTCGCCTGAGCCTGGGCCTTGCTAAGATCTGCTTTTGTGGCGATTGCGGTGATGAGTTCTGCTTTGTTCATGTACACCTCCTTATAGGTCACGAGTTAATATAGGGCTATAATATCCATCTGTCAAGGGTTTGTGGCGAACCAGAGCGGGGAAAGCCCACGACTGAAGAGTTTTACACTTATGACATATACCAGAACACACGTTGATGCGGGTTTAAGCGGAAGGGGCTTGATAACCCTCTTCTCCGGATTCCTGGAGAATTTTTCGCCGGAGAGGGCGACCGAAGCCATCTTTCGGGACGCCTTGAGGAAGACGCCCGGCGCCGTATCGGCACTGGTGGATGGGAGGACAGGGCCGGCTATTTCGTTTCCCGGCCTCCGATGGATACCATGCGCTCGATGGGCAAGCGGGCCTTGTCCGCCACACCATCGGGAACTTTCACCTCGAAAACCCCGGCTTCGAGGGAGTGAAGCACCTTTTCCATCGTGATCATCTTCATGTACTTGCACACCATCTCCTCACTCACCGGGTAACAGGACTTCCCAGGGGCCTCCTTCTTCATGCGGTGGAGAATGCCGGTTTCGGTCGCCACCACGAATTCCGTCTTCGGCGATGAAACCAGGTGGTTAATCATACCCTCCGTTGACGTTATGTAGGCGTTTTCCCTGGTAACGTCCTCGTCTTCGAAGTAAACCATGCACGAGGTGACGCAGCCGCACTCGGGATGGATGAGAAAATCGGCGCCCGGGTGGGCCCTCCTGGCCCTCTCTATGTCTTCCGGCCTCGCCTTGGCGTGGACGTGGCACTCGCCGGCCCAGATATGCAGGTTTTTGCGTCCGGTCACGCGGGAGACGTATGCGCCGAGAAACATGTCCGGGCCGAAGAGAACGGGCTTGTCTTCGGGAATGGACCGGACCACCTGGACGGCGTTGGAGGAAGTGCAGCAGTAATCGCTAAGCGTTTTTACGGCCGCCGAAGTATTCACGTAGCTTACGACTACGGCGTCGGGATAGCGTTCCTTCCATGCCTTGAGCTGATCGTAATTCAAGGTGTCGGCCAGCGAACAACCCGCTTCCGTGTCCGGAATGAGGACCGTCTTGTCGGGGCAGAGAATGCTGGCCGTCTCGGCCATGAAGTGAACGCCGCAGAAAATGATAACGTCGGCCCTGGAGGCCGCCGCCCGCCTGGAGAGGCCGAGGCTGTCTCCCACGAAGTCGGCTACATCCTGTACGGGACCAATTTGGTAGTTGTGTGCCAGGATGACGGCGTTCTTCTCGCGAGCCGCTTCGCGTATGCGTTTGGCCAAGCCATCTTGCAATTCGTCGGGGCACAACATCAAACTCTCCATCAAAACGGCCGGGGGCTACCGACACGGACCTTTTTTCCGCTCCACCGCGGGGATAGAGCATAACACATGCACATTCTCCCGTGGGGGGAGTCAAATCGAAATTCACCACCTGAACCGGGATTCGCCGCCCTCGGTCCTCGGTCAGGTAGTGCCCCCCCGACCTAACCTACAAGGTGAGAAGGTGATAAAAGAAAACGTTCTATCTCTCAAGTTGGTAATCACGAACGAAACGTTGACACCCTTCTCCGGACCGGCCCTTGTTGTTGGAAGCAGCTTGGTTTACGATTGTGGTTTGCGAAGGGTGGGATGAAGAAAAAAGCGAAGGCCCTCTTCTACATATTGGCGAAGATCTTCCTGTGGATCGTGATGAAGCCCTACTTCAGGGTGGTGGTAAAGGGCGGCAAGGCACTTCCACGGCGCGGTTGTTTTATCCTGGCGGCAAACCACCTCTCCTACGCCGATCCGCTCCTGTTGGGGACATTCCTCAAACGAAGGCTGTGGTTTATGATGGCGGAGAAGCTTTTCGACGCGCCGGGTCTCAACCTCTTCGCACGGATGTCGGACGTGATACCGGTCAAAGCGGGCGATACCTTTCAAATTGCTCCCATCAGAAAGGCTTTGACCCTGCTTAAAAAGGGTCACGGCGTGGCAATCTTTCCCGAGGGAGAGCGCTCCCGGGCGGGGACGCTTCTTCCCTTCCAACCGGGCGTCGGCGCCATCGCTTCGATCTCCGGCGCACCCATAGTACCCGTGGCCATCGTCGGCACGCGTGAAGCCTATCCCGTGGGAAGCGACTTCCCTAAACCCCTGAAGGTCAGGCTTTACGTTGGAGAACCGATCGTAATTGAAAAGAGGAGCGACCCCGAAAAAATAGCGGAATGTACGAGAGCGGCCCTTGTCGAACTGCTAAAGAAAAACGGCCACGGAGACTACACAGAGTAGGTAACTTTGATGGAAACAACGCTGCAAGAGAACGGGCGCTGAGATGGTCTCGGCGGCTCTTTTAATCATCGGCTCGGAGATGGTGGACCCGCTCCGCGGGGACGCCAACGGACCGGTTGCCCGGCTGGCATTGGCGGAATTGGGCATTGGCGTATCCCTCCTGGTGAGGGTTGAGGACCGCGTCGAAGCCATTGCAGCGGCCATGGAAACTGCCCTTGCCATCTGCGACGTGGTCATTGCCTCCGGCGGTCTCGGGCCCACCGGGGACGACGTAACCAGGGAGGCGGCCGCGGCGCTCCTTGGCGTCGGAATAGGCGAAGACGCGGGGTGGCTTGAGGTACTCGAAGGCAGGTTCAAGCTCCGTGGGCTTATTATGGACGCGCTGGACAGAAGGCAGGGACTTGTAGTGGAAGGGGGCGAGGCCATTCCCAACCCCGCCGGTCTGGCCTGCGGCTGCTGGCTGAAACCAGGCGGAAAGAACCTTGTCCTATTGCCGGGGGTTCCCAGGGAGTTCAAGAAAATGCTCGCCGACACGGTTATTCCCCGCCTTGGTGCCGCCTATCCGGAACGTCCGGGAGTTTGCGTCGTAAAAGCAGTAGCAGCCGGGCTGTCCGAGGTCAAAGCCGAAGCAACGCTGGCCCAATGGTACGGACGCGAAGGAGTAGCGGTCTCCATTCTACCCTCGGCGGGGATCCAGAGAATTACATTCACCATCACATCCCCGCCGGCGGCGGAACCGGCGGCCCTGGAATTCGAGGTTAAAGAAGCCTTGATAAAGGGATTGGGCGACCACCTCGTCAGCCTCGACGGCGCTGAACCGGCCGAAAAATTGGGCGATGCTCTGTGTGCGAGGGGCTGGACGGTGGCCTGCGCCGAGTCTTGTACCGGCGGTCTCCTTTCCCACACCATGGTTTCCGTACCCGGCGCCTCCCGCTACTTCATGGGTGGGATCATCGCCTACCACAACGAAGCAAAGCAAAGGCTTTTGGGAGTACCAACTAAAGTGCTGGAGAGCGAAGGTGCGGTCAGCGAAGCCACGGCTCGCGCCATGGTGCGTGGCGCGAGGGCCGGGTTCGGCACCGCGTGCGGCGTGGCAACTACGGGGATTGCCGGTCCCACGGGGGGCAGCCCGGAAAAGCCGGAGGGAACCCTCTGGGTGGCGGTTGCCACGCCGGAAGGAGAGTGGGCCAGAAAGTTCTTCTTCCCCGTTGGGCGGGGACTTTTTACAGAGCTTGCGGCCAACACCGCCCTTTACCTGCTCTGGCGCCGTCTGGGGGTTGGCGGGGTGAGAGGCGCGGGATAGGGAGCAAAGCTTACGATTTGTTACGGACTTTCTTAACGGCCGAATTCCGCGATTCGAAGGCGCAGACGTTTCAATAGCGGAGATTGGAACTATAAAGGCGTTTGACCTGCACAATGCTGTGGGCCTATCATGTAGAACCGGTGGGAGAAAGAATACCATGGTAGAGCTTAAAAAAACGCCCCTGAACGCGCAACATCGGTCCCTGGGGGCCAAGATGGTGGATTTCGGTGGTTGGGACATGCCTGTGCACTACACGTCCATCCTCGCGGAACACGAAGCGGTGCGAACGAAAGCCGGTCTTTTCGACGTCGGCCACATGGGTGAAATCTGGGTCGAAGGTCCGGAGGCCCTCGGTCTGGTTCAGCACATAAGCAGCAACGACGCCTCCCGGCTTGCCCCGGGGCGGATTCAGTACAGCGGTCTCCTTACCAAGAATGGTTGCTTTGTGGACGATATGCTCGTCTACAAGGTGGCGGAGGACCGCTACCTCCTCGTCGTGAACGCGTCAAACGAGTCCAAAGACCACGCCTGGATTGAAGAAGAGTCGACCGGCTTTGACGCCGGAGTGGCTAATCGCAGTCCGGAAACAGCCCTGATCGCCATTCAGGGACCAAAGGCCGAGGCCATCCTGCAGCCGCTGGTTGAAGACCTGGACCTTCAAACCATCGGGTACTACCGGTTCGATTACGGCACGATAGTCGGCCGGAAAGCGCTCTTCTCACACACCGGTTACACCGGGGAAAACGGCTTCGAGATATACATCGAAGCGGAGAAAGCACCGGATTTGTGGGCTCTCCTGCTTGAAAAGGGGAAGGCTGAAGGAATGGTTCCCGTGGGTCTGGGCGCCAGGGATACGCTGAGACTGGAAGCCGCGATGGCCCTGTACGGAAACGACATAGACGATACTACCACGGTTTTGGAGGCCGACCTGGCTTGGATTCTCAAGTTCAGCAAGCCGGATTTCAACGGTCGGGATGCCCTGGACAAGCAGAAAAACGAGGGCATATCGCGCAAGCTCGTTGGTTTCGAGTTGACCGAACGCGGTGTTCCCCGCCACGGATATGATTGCTACGATGGAGATAAAAAGGTCGGCCACGTCACCAGCGGTACAATGGCGCCCTTTCTCAGGAGACCCATTGGAATGGCTTACCTACCCATCGGAATGGCCGCTGAGGGGACGGCCTTTAACGTAGACATACGAGGGAAGCGCGTGGCGGCAAAGGTTGTACGCAAGCCCTTCTACAAGAGAGCGAAGCCGGGGGCTTAGCAATAAGGGTGAAACTCGAGAGCCGTAAAACCGGAAGCCCGAAGTGGAGGATAGAGATGAATATTCCCGATAACCTCAAGTACACGGAGACGCACGAGTGGGTACGAATGAACGGCGATAGCGGCGCCGTCGGAATAACCGGCTTCGCCCAGCAAGAACTTGGCGACGTGGTTTTTGTTGAACCGCCGGAAGTCGGCGCTTCCCTGTCGACGGGTGCCGCCATGGGCAGTGTCGAGAGCGTCAAGGCCGTTTCAGAGATAAGCGCTCCCGTTTCGGGCGTGGTAGCCGAGGTCAACAAAGAACTCGAGGACCATCCCGAACTCATTAACGAGGATCCATACGGACGCGGGTGGATCGTGGTCATCAAACTTTCCGACGCATCGGAACCGGATGCTCTCATGGACAGCGCCGCCTACGCCGCCTACGTTGCTGAATCCGGGAAGCGATAAGGAGCCGGAATATGCGTTACCTTCCCGCCAGTGAGGAAGATATCCGGATGATGCTGTCGGCCGTTGGAGCAGGCCGGGTGGAAGACCTCTTTGCATCCATTCCGGATAACTTGCAGTTAAAGACTCCCCTCGATATCCCGGCGGGCGTTTCTGAACCGGAACTCTGGGAGCGCTTTATCGCGCGAGCCGACAAGAACGATTCTCTCACGAGCCGCCCCGCTTTTCTGGGAGCCGGCGCCTACAACCACAATGTTCCATCCGCCGTCGGCCACATTATCGGACGCGCAGAGTTTTATACCGCCTACACCCCCTACCAGCCGGAGATATCGCAGGGAACCCTTCAAGCCACCTTTGAGTTCCAAACCATGATGGCGGACCTCACCGGCATGGATGCGTGCAATGCGTCCCTCTACGACGGCGCCTCGGCCGCCGCCGAAGCCGCGCTTATGGCCCACCGCATTCACAAAGGTGCGCGCGTACTCGTAGCGAGGAGTCTTCACCCGGCCTACCGCGAGGTTGTGAGAACGTACCTCCAAGGCTCGGCCATCGAAATCGTCGAAATACCGGCGGGTCCGGACGGCAGAATAGACGCAGGGGTGCTCACGGCCGCCGTGACTTCCGACGTTTGCGCGGTTTTGGTGGGACAGCCCAACTTCTTCGGCGTCGTCGAAGACTTGGCCGCGGTGGCGGGGACGCTGCCGGAGGGCGCTAAGAAACCACTACTTGTGACAATCGTAGCCGAGGCGCTTTCACTGGCCCTACTGGAACCACCGGCGGTTTTCGGTGCCGACATCGTTGCCGGAGACGCCGGTTCCTTCGGCCTTCCCCTCGGTTACGGAGGGCCGAACCTCGGCTTTATCACGACGAAGAAGGCCTACGTCAGGCAGCTTCCGGGCCGTATCGTAGGCCAAACAACCGACAGGGACGGCAAGCGCGGCTTTGTTCTGACCCTCAGCACGAGGGAACAACACATCCGCCGTGAAAAAGCTACGTCAAATATCTGCTCAAACCAGGGTCTATGCGTGGTGGCCGCCGTCGCCTACCTCGCTCTCATGGGAAGGAAGGGACTCAAAAAACTCGCCCTTATGAACCTCAGCGCCGCCGAATACCTCAAGGAAGTTCTCGGAAAGAAGGGAATCTATCCGCTATTCTCCGGCCCCACCTTCAACGAGTTCGCCGTAAGGCTGCCTGTTCCCGGCTCCAAGGCCGACGAGGCGGTCTCTTCCGGAGGAATGGTCGGAGGTTACGACCTCGGCCGGGACTATCCGGAACTCTCCGGCGGGTATCTGCTTTGCACCACCGAGTGCGTTACCGCGAAGGCCTGCAACCGCTTGGCCGAACTTCTTGGAAGGTTGTCATGACGGCGCCGATCGAAGAGAAGCTCCTCTTCGAGATGGACCACCCCGGCCGCACGGGTGCGTCTTTGCCGGAGAACGGTTTCCCCCCGGTAGACGCCGGGGCCTTGCTGGGCGACCTCCTACGGAAGAAGAAGCCCGGGTGTTTACCGGAACTGAGTGAGGTGGACGTAGTCCGCCACTTCACTCGTCTCTCCACCTATAATTACGCGCTGGATTTCGGCCTCTACCCGCTTGGTTCCTGCACGATGAAGTACAACCCCAAGCTGAACGAAGACGTTGCCGAACTCCGCGGCTTCGCCAACCTTCATCCCATGCAGCCCGACGCCGCGGCGCAGGGAGCATTGGAGGTCATTTATCGCCTCCAGAGGGCGCTCTGCCTCATAACCGGTATGGATGATTGCACGCTCCAGCCGTCTGCCGGGGCGCAGGGCGAATTCACCGGTATGCGGTTGATCAGTGCCTACTACGCCGACAGAAACGACAAGAAGCGGCGCGTGGTACTCATCCCCGATTCCGCCCACGGCACTAACCCCGCAAGCGCGCACCTCTCCGGCTTTGACGTAGAGGCAATCGCCAGCGGCCCGGATGGCTGCAACGACCTTGAACTTCTCAAAAGAAGGCTGGGGCCCGACGTTGCCGCAATCATGCTCACCGTTCCGAACACCCTCGGGATTTTCGAGAAAAACATAGCCGAAATCTGCGGACTGATGCACGAGAACGGCAGCCTTGTATACGTGGACGGCGCCAATCTCAATGCCATGATGGGCATCACAAGACCCGGAGATTGGGGTGCGGACGTCATGCACATCAACCTTCACAAGACCTTCTCCACCCCGCACGGCGGCGGCGGACCCGGCGCCGGACCCGTTGTTTCAAAAGCGTACCTTGAACCATTCCTGCCGAAGCCGGTGTTGGTAAAGAGGGAAAACGCCTTCGGTTGGGACCACGATCGACCGAAGTCCATCGGCAAGGTCCACGCCTTCCACGGCAACTTCCTGGTTCTGCTCAAGGCACTGTGCTACGTCGAATCCATGGGCGGAGAATACCTCAAAAAAGCGAGCGAGCTGGCGGTTCTTAACGCAAACTACATAAGGGCCGGGCTCAAGGACGTACTTCCGCTTGGTTTCGAGGAATCGACGCTGCACGAGGTGGTCTTTTGCGACAAAGGGTTGCCCAACGGCGTCACCACGCTTGACGTGGCGAAACGCCTCATCGACTACGGCTTTCACCCACCAACAATTTACTTCCCCCTAATCGTCCACGGCGCCATGATGATCGAGCCCACCGAAACGGAACCCAAGGAGGAGATGGACCGCTTCGTGGACGCGGTTAAAGCCATCGTCAAGGAGGCCGGGGATGATCCGGAATTGGTTAAAGACGCCCCGCACAACACCTACCGCAAACGGTTGGACGAAGTGGGCGCGGCCAGGCACCCGGTTTTGACCTATTTATCTTAATGTTGGAGATGGCTGATTTGCCCTGTCTATATGGGCATGAGGAGAGCAAGATGAACGAAGGGGCCTGGAAATACACGGCGTTGAGCCTGTTGAATGGGCAGGAAAGCCGGTCGGCCTCGCCTGCGCTTCGCCTATAGGGGGCTCCGCTCGGCTCATCCGGCTTCACCCCTTCTTCCTGCCGTCATGCCGCCTCCCGAGCACGAGCCGTCCC
>CAZIBS010000096.1:0-8962 GCA_964537405.1 uncultured Thermoanaerobaculia bacterium
TCAATCCCAGGGGATGGGGAGAAAGGAGAAAGTCGATGTCGGAAATCAAAGAAAAGATACCGCAGGTCATCTCCGTGCCTATTCTACGAAGACGCAAGAGTCTGGGAGAAAAAACAGTTGTGATAACTGCTTACGATTATCCCTCGGCCAGGATCGCCGAGGACGCCGGAGCCGACATCCTACTCGTCGGCGATTCTCTTGGAATGGTTGTTCAAGGCAGAACGAACACGCTGGGCGTTACCCTTGACCAGATGGTCTACCACTCTTCGATGGTGTCAGGGGCGGCGAAGAGGGCCCTCGTAATAGCTGACATGCCCTTCATGACCTACCACGCGGGTTGGAAGGAAGCCATGAAAAACTGCGGCCGCTGCCTCCAGGAAGGCGGCGTCCATGGCGTGAAGATAGAGGGCGGCGCCATTAGGCGCGGTCTCATTAAGCGTCTCGTGGATAACGGAATACCCGTCATGGCCCACATAGGTCTTACGCCCCAGTCGATTCACGAACTCGGCGGCTTTAAAGTGCAGGGTAGAAACCGCGTTGCGGCGAAAAAGCTCATTGAAGACGCGAAGGCCGTTGAAGAGGCGGGCGCCTTCGCTATCGTCCTCGAATGTATACCCTCGGAGGTTGCCGCCGAGATTACGTCTCGCTCGAAGATTGTCACGATCGGCATCGGTGCCGGTCCCGGGTGCGACGGCCAGGTTCTCGTCTTCCACGACCTCCTCGGCCTCTACGAGGGTCCCCTTCCCCGTTTCGTCAGACCCTACGGCAATTTCGGAAAAGAGATGCGGGAGGCGCTTAAACACTTCAGAGACGACGTCCTTTCCGGTCGTTTCCCAACGGAAGAGGAAGCCTTTCACCTTTCCCCACAGGAAGCGCGCGCCTTCGGCGCCGCTAAGAGCGATGAAAATCCTGCGGCGCGTTGAGGAGGCCAGGGCCTTCAGCAGGGAGTGCCGCGGACGCGGCGAGGTCGTCGCCCTCGTTCCCACCATGGGCTATCTCCACGAAGGCCATCTTTCCCTGGTGCGACTGGCTCGTGAATGCTCCGACAGGGTCATGGTTTCCATATTCGTAAACCCGACCCAATTCGGACCTGATGAGGATCTCGCCCGCTATCCGAGTGACTTCGGGCGCGACCGCGGCCTCTGCGAGGCCGCGAGGGTTGACGGTGTTTTCTGCCCCGATGCAACCGAAATGTACCCCGACGGCTACGGAACAACCGTAAGCGTCGGGGGAGGCCTAACGAACTTTCTCTGCGGCGCCGGAAGACCAGGGCACTTCGACGGCGTCGCGACCATAGTCACCAAGCTCTTCAACGCCTGCGAACCTTCCGTGGCCGTCTTTGGACAGAAGGACGCACAACAGGCGGTTGTGATCAAACGCCTCGTCGGCGACCTGAACCTACCTATAAGAATTGTCGTCGCACCCACCAGCCGGGAAGCCGACGGCTTGGCCAGGTCCAGCCGCAACGGCTACCTTTCACCCGAGGAGAGAAAAGAGGCGCCCGTCCTCAAGGCGGCCCTCGACGCGGCTCTTGCCCTCTTCAACTCGGGAGAAACGAAAGCCTCGGCACTACTCTTCAAGGTAAAAGAAACCATCGCTTCGGCCCACCTCGCCAGGCTCGAATACGCGCAACTCGTGGACGCCGAATCACTGCAACCGGTTTCGTCGGTAAAGGGTCCATCACTCCTTGCCATCGCCGCATTCTTCGGTTCCACGCGGCTGATAGACAATATCCTTATCTCCGCAAAAAACGAGGAGTAACCCAATGTTGCTTACCATGCTGCAAGCAAAAATTCACCGCGCAACCGTCACGGAGGCGGACATCAACTACGAGGGCTCCGTGTCGGTCGATTCCGTCCTCTTAAAAGCCGCCGGGATTCTCCCGCACCAAGCCGTGGAAATCTACGACATCACGAACGGCGCTCGATTAACTACCTACACCCTCTCGGCACCGCCCGATTCCGGTACGCTGTGCATCAACGGAGCGGCCGCCAACCTCGTAAAGAGGGGCGATCTCGTCATCCTCTGCGCCTACGCCCAGATGGAGCCCATCGAAGCCAGGACTTACCGGCCAACCGTGGTGATGGTTGACGCGGCTAATGGTATCGTTTCCGTTTCACACTACAGGGACGGTGTAATCGTCCGGGGAGAGGAAAAATAGAAGCCGCAAAGATATGCCGACCCCGGACAAATGAAGGGCGCAACAGCCTCGCGGCGCGGGGTATGAAGCGTTGCCCAACACTCATTACGGTGCTTATAGCTCTCTTTTTTCTCTCCGCGGGAGCCGCCTCAGCCGCCGCCCCGCACTACGACCTTTTCCTGAAGAGCGACTACGGTAAGGCCCGAATCTGGCTTGATACGGCCACCGGCGACTTCAAGTGGGAGGACAAGGACGCCAGGCTATCCATCCGGGGAAGGGGCAAGCTCGCCTTTCCCAACCTTGGTCCCATCGTCTTTTACTTCTCCGGCCAGCTTAAGGGCTACGACTGGGTAAGCATATCCCTGAAGATCTACGGAAGGTCGGCGACCGGTTTCCTCACCGCCTTCCCGGAGGGGAACATCGCCCGAAAAGTCACCTCCAACTTCTACGACCAGAACACCGGCGACGACATACCTCCTCCCATGAAAAAGGTGCGGCCACGGAAGAAGGTGCGGCCCAAGAAGAGAATAAAAAAAACAAAAGTGCCCGAAGTCAGGGGAATCCACCCCAACACGCCCGAAATTCCCAGCGAGCGGTAGGTGGATCGCCCTTTTTCATGAACGCGGTACGCAGCCCCCCCCAACGTGCCGTCCGCCACCACTTGCCCGCTTCGAACCTCTACCGCGCGAGCTGAGTGATCGAATGGAGCGCGTGGAAGTGCCCGTCCCGCTCAAAGGGCTCGACGGTTGTCGCGGTTTTTTGAAGTCCCTTTAAAACCAACCACTCGCTTACCGTTGCGACGAGAATCTTGACGCCGGGGGTTCTCAGGAGTGGATATGAGGAATCGAGCTTGACGAGCCAGCCCTCTCGCGTATTCACGATGAGAAGCTGTACGTGCTGGACCAGGCGCCCTTCCGCGATTACGAAGCGAAGCACCAGGGCGTCCAGGCTGTTCGAAAGGTAGGAACCGGAAAAATTGATCCGCATACCGTCATCCCCATCGGATATGGAAAGGTTTGGAGGATTGCGCCAAAGTTCTTTGATATCCAGTTCGCCCTTCAGCTTTACGTGGGGCAATTTCCCCTCCTTTCGTAAACGAAGTACTGGAGGCTGCGTCCCTCTCTCTCCCATTTCTTCTCGTAACGCGTCTTGACGGGGTACGGAGAGCGGCTAAGCCACGGCGCGTTTGGGTGGACGGAGACCAGGGCGCACGTTTTCTCAAGAGCCCTGGAAGCCTGCGTGGCGTAGGGTCTCTCGTCGGTAGCGATGTACAACTTTCCCCCTTCCACAAGCTTCTGAGCGACGATGCCGAAAAACTCTTCGGTGTAGAGGCGGCGCTTGGCGTGGCGCGCCTTTGGCCAGGGATCGCTGAAGTTGCAGGTGACGGAAGAGAGGCTTCCGTCACCGAAGGCCAGCTTCATGAGAACGTAGGCGTCGCCCACCATGGCCATTACGTTGCTCAAACCTTCGGAGCCGACGACCTTCAAGAGCTTGCGATACCCCTTGGCGTAATGCTCTATGCCCACGAAACGGTCTCCAGATTGGCTGTGCGCCATGGCCGCCAGGAACTCGCCCGTACCGAAGCCGACCTCCACCCGGAGCGGCCCGCCCTGAAATAGGGCGTCCCAGGCTACCGGGAGATCCATATCCTTCCACCAGTCGCCTAATTCAGCTCTCTTGACGGCGAGAAGGGGCGGTTTTTCACGCGGCGCATTACCCTGCTCTCGCTCTTCCATCTCCACGCTTTCAGGCTACGGTCTTTGAAGCCATTCCCGGTCCGGCCTAAGGTCTACCAACGGAAAGGTAGGTGAAACCTGCTTCCCGGACTTCCCCGGGATCGAGTAGGTTCCGCAAATCCACGATTATGTGGCGCTTAAGGCTCTTCCCAAGTTTGACGAGGTCCAGTTGCTTGAATTCATTCCACTCGGTGGCTACAACGACTCCGTCGGCGCCCTCCGCCGCTGAATAGGGATTCGATTCAATCCGCAAACCTGGAAGGGTTCTTTTGGCGTTTGCGGCCGCAGCCGGGTCGTAGGCCTTGACGAAGACGCCGGCATCAAGCAGGGCGGACGCAATTTTGACGGCCGGGGATTCCCGTATATCATCGGTATCACTCTTGAAGGCAAGCCCGAGGAGGGCTATCGTCGCGCCTTTCAACTCTCCGATTGCCCGCTCAACCATCGAAATCGATCTCCCGATCTGATCTTCGTTGGTCTCGACTGCCGCCTCCACCGTCTTGACGGAGAGACCGTGCAAGTGGGCCACGTCCATGAGGGCGCGCGTATCCTTTGGAAAACAGGACCCCCCGTATCCGGGACCCGGGCGGAGAAAACGCGGACCTATGCGCGTATCCATTCCCATGCCGGCGGCCACGTCCATGACGTTGGCCCCGACCTCCTCGCAGAGGTGGGATATCTCGTTAACAAAGGATATCTTTACCGCGAGGAAGGCGTTGCTGGCATATTTAATGAGTTCCGCGGAAGCGCGCCTTGTAACAAGCATACGCACGCCTTGGTCGGCCTGGGGCTTGTAGAGGTGCTTCATCACCCTGAGCGCCCTGTCGTCGTTGCAGCCAAGAACGATACGCTCCGGATGCATAAAATCCTGCACGGCCGAGCCCTCCCTCAGAAACTCCGGGTTTGAAACCACGGAGAAGGAATCTTCTGAATGCTGCGCGGCGAGGGCTTTCTCTATCTTCATTCCAGTTCCCACGGGCACCGTACTCTTGGTCGCTATAACCTGGTAACCACGGTGGGCCTCGGCGATCGTCTTCACCGCGTTGAAGACGTAGCTCAGGTCTGCGCTGCCGTTGGCAAGCGGCGGAGTACCTACGGCCAGGAATATGACCTCGGCGCCGGGCAGGGCGGCCCGAACGTCGGCGGTAAAAGACAGCCTTCCGGACATAACACCCCTGGTCACCAACTCTTTGAGGCCCGATTCGTAGATGGGAATCTCTCCGGAGCTGAGCAGGGCTATCTTCTCCCGGACGATGTCCGCACAAGTTACATCAAGACCGAACTGCGCCAGGCAAGCACCCGTAACCAGACCAACGTACCCCGTTCCTACAACCGTGACTTTCATGGCATGCGCTCCTTCCTGTACCACCGGATGAAGGCTCGAAGCCCCTCCTTGATGGAACCCTTGGCTTCGAAACCCAGTAGCCGTTCCGCCTTCGAGGTGTCGGCAAAGGTTCGCACCACGTCGCCCCGGGGTATGGCTTTTTCCACGATACTCGCCTCTTCTCCCATGAGTTCCTCCAGCAGCGCAATCAACGTGGATAGGGAGGTCGTTCCCGACCCGCCTATATAATTAATCTCGTATCCATCAATCCTCTCAACGGTCTTTACCACGCCCGCTACGACGTCGCCCACGTAGACATAATCGCGTTCGGTGGATCCGTCGCCGTACCTCTCGATCGGTTTGCGGTTCGTTATCGCCCTGACGAGCTTGTGGATTGCCATGTCCGGCCGCTGCCTCGGCCCGTACACGGTGAAGAAGCGCAGGACGCAGACATTGATGTTGTAAAGGTGGTGGTAGGTGTAGCACAACACTTCGCCGGCCTTCTTCAGTAGCCGCGTAGGGCGAAACCGGTCTATCGGTCGGATCGTCCTCCCTGAAGGGAATCCTGGTGTTGTTCCCGTAAACACTGGAAGCAGAGGCAAAAACCAGCCTGTCCGTCCCGCTTTCCCTCATAGCTTCCAGCACGTTGAGAGTGGCGATGTAATTGTTTTCCAGATAGCCGTGAGGCTCTTCGATTGAGGGATGCACACCTCCTAACCCCGCCAGGTGCACAACCCTGTCCCACCCTTCGGCCAACGGCGCCCGCGTGGATGCGGAATCCCGAAGGTCCATTTCAACGAAGCTGAACCCTTTCCTGGTGAGACACGAACCGATGTTTCCCGCCTTCACCTCCCCGACGCAGAAGGAATCGTAGTTGTCCACGCCCGTAACCAGATGGCCTTCTTCAAGGAGCTTATCGCAGAGGTGAGAACCGATAAAACCCGCTGCGCCCGTAACAAGAACTTTCATTGAGTCTTTCCTTTTTCATAACGCCGTTTTGCTTCCCGCGCCGCCTTTTCGGCTTTGTGCTTCAGATACCACATTATGATATGGCTCTTACGGATTCCCTCGGTGGCGACCGAAAGGGAATTATACACGCTCCTGTCGTTTATGAGCGCTCCAATCGTCCCCTGCCCGGAATCGATCTTCTTCAAAATGGACGAAAGCGACGTACTGATGGAGAGCAGATTCTTAGCCAGTTGTCCGCTATACTGGTCGTCCAGGAAAAGTTTGTAGCCAAGGGTGTTCTTCTGCTCGAAAGAGGCGGCGACTTTAGCAAGGGATTTCGACGTCTCCGAGATATTTTCCATGATCTTCCTGCCCGTTCCCTCGTGGAAGTCTTCGAGAATAAGGTCGGTCAACCTGACGGAATCGGCAAGCTCTTTGGCAACCTTGTCGCCGTAGGCTTTGTCCGTTATCAACCTTCCTCCCAGCCCCCCGTCGCTGGCGAGCGAGGAGGTTATCGTCTGTAAGCTTTGCCCGATGGAAGTCAGTTGTGTGGCCAATGTCTTGCCTAGCTTGGGGTCGTTAAGGAGTCGGGGAAGCGCGCCCTTTCCATTGTTTATAATATCAACCAGTTTGTTTATGTTCTTGGAAAGGTTTGTTGTACTTTCCAGCAGGCCCTGCGCTCCACGACTCAGGGCCGCTAGGTTGAGGGACTTATCGATTGGAATCTCGTGGCCGGGAAGAATGTTGGGCTGCGATTCAGAGTGGGGGGGCGTAATCAGGGCAAGGTACTTGTCGCCCAAAAGCCCCAGCGTTTTTACGGAGGCCCGCGTACCTATGCGGATACGGGGAGCAAGACGCCGGCTGACCTTGTAGGTCACGCAAACCTTTTCCACATCGGGGTTTTTTGCAAAATTAACACTCGTAATGAATCCGACTGCGACGCCCTGGTACCAGACCCCGTTTCCCGCCCTCAACCCGCCGGCGTTGGGAAAGAAGCTGTAGTAGACAACCTTTTTTTCAAACAGTTTCCGCCTGCTGCTGATGCCTATGATCGCCAGCGCGGCAACCACCAGAGCGAGGGCGATGAAGAGGCCTATGCGAACCGAGCGCCACTCAGAATTCTGGTTCATCAGGATTCCTCCCTTCGATAAAGCCCCTAAGGACGATATTGTTCGTGGACCGCGCCTCCTCAGGCGTTCCTATAAAAGCCATTTCCCCCTCATGGAGAAAGGAGAGACGGTCCGCAACGTAGAACATACTATTTATATCGTGGGTGACAACGATGGAAGTCACGCCCAGCAGTGATTGCATCCTTCTAATCAATTTGTTGATCGTGTCGGCCGTGATCGGGTCCAGTCCCGAAGTGGGTTCATCGTACAGAATACAGGCGGGTTCCGTAACGATGGAACGCGCCAGGGCGACCCTCTTCCGCATCCCACCGGAGAGGTCGGCGGGATAGGTGGAACTAAACTCGGAGAGCCCTATCAATTCCAGCTTGTCCATGACCTTCAGCTCAATCTCCCCTTTGGTAAACTCCCTGCTTTCCCGGAGCGGAAAAGCCACGTTGTCGTAAACGGACATGGAATCAAAGAGAGCGCCCCTCTGGAACATATAGGAGACTTGCCTGCGCACCGCCGTCCACTCTAACTCAGAGTATTCGGTAATGTCCTTGCCCTTGATCAGAATTTGGCCTTCGTCCGGCTTCAACAGGCCAATGGTCAACTTAAGAAGCACCGACTTGCCGCTGCCGGACCCACCCAGGATTACGAGCGTCTCCGCCTCGCGAACGGTCAGGTCTATTCTCTTTAAAACAGCGTTATTCACAAAAGCTTTCTTGATTCCCCGGTACTCTATAAAATTAGCCATGTCAGAAAGCCATGAAGAGTTTGGTGAGGAAAAAGTCGGAGATCAGGATTACTATCGAGGTAAGGACAACCGTGAAAGTCGTGGCCCGTCCCACTCCGTCCGCTCCTCCTTTGGTATGCATTCCGTTGTAGCAGGCTATCAGCGTGATGAATACGGCGAAAACCCCGGCCTTGGCGATACCCGACAAGACGTCGGAAAAGTGGAGCAGCCTGAAGGCGTGGTTTATGTAGAACCTTGCTCCAATATCCAGTTGGAAGACAGATATGATATATCCTCCTACGATCCCCAGCCCATCCGCAATTAGAACGAGCAAAGGGAGGGAGATGAATACCGCTATGAGCCTCGGAACAACGAGCTTCTTAACGGGATTGGCGCCCATCGCCCTGAGGGCGTCTATCTGTTCGGTCACTTTCATCGCCCCGATCTCAGCCGTCATACCGGCCCCAACCCGTCCTCCAACCATCAATGAAATAAGAACCGGGCCGAGTTCTCTCGTCATGGATAGGGCCACGACCTCGCCCACGTAGAGCTTAGCCCCAAAGGCTTCGAGCGCGTGGGCCGTCTGGAGGGCGAGGACCATTCCTATGAAAACAGCGGTGATAAGCACTATAGAAAACGATTGCACGCCGAGAAGGTCCATTTGGTATGCCGTGAGGTCGGCCTCGAAAGGAAAAGAGAAGAGCGCCTTGGCCGTATCCTTTGCCAGGACCGAAACCCCCCCCAGGTATGCGAAGCCGCGCCACCATTTCCACTTGCGCCAGTCCACAACTCCTCCCGAAACATAGAATATCGCGCATTTCCCACAAAGGTCAAACCAGCGTACTCGTTCAGTACACGTAAGACAAAGCGGGAGGACCGCGGGTGTAGGATGGCATGTTTTCTCAGGAATTGGAAGGGGTCGAGTCGGCCTGAATCCACCGCCTGAGTTTTTCGGGGTTGGAAGAAAGC
>CAZIBS010000097.1:0-8667 GCA_964537405.1 uncultured Thermoanaerobaculia bacterium
CTTCGTAAAACTCTCAGCGGGTTTCTCGTGGTGCGATCGCTGGATAGTGGACGGTCTCGTAAACGGGGTGAGACACCTCACCGTGGGCGTCGCTTACACCGCACTGGCGTGGGATAAGTACGTTATCGACGGCGCTTGTGTAAACGGCACGGCGGCGCTTTGCCAGTGGGCCTCACGCAAAAACCGCAAGATACAAACCGGTCAGTTCCAGCACTACGCGCTGGGGATGGTGACCGGACTCATCCTTTTGCTGGTTTGGTACCTCTACCGGTAGTTTGAGCAAGGAGCCAGGGACATGCCTTATATTCTATCTATAGTTACATACGCGCCTCTTGTAGCGGTTTTCTTGATCCTTTTCATGCCGAAGGACAAGGAGAAACTGATCAAGTACTTCGCTACCTTTGCCATGCTGGTGGACTTCATCCTGAGCCTGCCGTTGTGGTTCGGCTGGGACAAAGCCCAAGCGATCGCCGATGCGGCGAAGACAAGGTGGGTCTTCGAAGAAGGGCCGCACGCGTGGATCAGCTCCCTCGGTGTTTCATACCATTTCGGCGTCGACGGCGTCTCCATGATGCTGGTCCTGCTGACTACGCTCCTGGGCGTTCTTGCCGCTTGGTCCGGTTGGAAGTACATCAAGGAGAGACAGAAAGAGTACTACATCTGGCTTCTCATTCTCCAGACCGGCATGTTGGGAGTCTTCTGCTCGCTGGACATGTTCCTCTTTTACGTCTTCTGGGAGATCATGCTGGTTCCCATGTACTTCCTCATCGGCATCTGGGGCGGCTCCAACAAGCTCTACGCATCCATCAAGTTCTTCCTCTACACGCTGGCCGGCTCCGTGCTCATGCTTATCGGCATACTGGCTCTCTACTTCAGAACTCCTCTCGTGAACGGCGTCCATACCTTCAGCCTTGACGCTTTCGTTAAACTTTCGATTCCCGGCAATGTACAGTGGTGGATCTTCGCCGCTTTTTTCGTCGGCTTCGCCGTCAAAGTACCCCTTTTCCCCTTTCACACGTGGCTTCCCGACGCACACACGGAGGCGCCGACCGCCGGTTCCGTCATTCTGGCCGGCGTCCTTTTGAAGATGGGGACGTACGGTTTCTACCGTTTCGCCCTGCCCATTCTCCCGGATGCCACGGTGCAATGGCTCCCCATCCTGCTGATCCTATGCATCATCGGCGTAATCTATGGAGGCATGGTATCCCTCGTCCAGAAGGACATGAAAAGGCTGGTGGCATATTCCTCCGTGAGCCACCTCGGCTTTGCCATGGCGGGGATGTTCACCCTTACCGCTATCGGCATGAAGGGAAGTATCCTCCAGATGATCAACCACGGCATAACTACCGGCGGCCTCTTCCTCCTGGTTGGAATCATCTATGAGCGTATGCACGTGAGGGAGATAAAGCTCTACGGGGGGCTGGCCAAGCTTATGCCCGTATACGCCACCTTCTTCATGATTATCATGCTGGCTTCAATCGGCCTTCCGGGGCTCAACGGTTTCGTCGGTGAGATCACCATCCTGCTCGGCGCCTACACCATGCCATCCTACCTGATCTTCTCGAAATCGCTGATCTTCTTCCTGATTTCGGGTATGCTCCTCGGCGCCGCCTACATGCTGTGGATGTATCAGCGCGTCTTCTTCGGAGAGGTAAAAAACCCGAAAATGGAGGAGCACGTTAAGGGTAAGGATATGTCCGGAAGAGAATGGGGCTATATGATACCCTTGGTACTGCTTGCACTGTGGATCGGCCTCTATCCTAAACCCTTCTTCCGAAAGATGGACAGGAGCGTAGCCTTCGTCATGCAAAGGATGCAGCCGGCCATGGCGAGAGCCAGGGAAGAAAAGGCCGCACGGCTTCCCAGGCTTGTGACGCCGGAGACCGCGGATCAACAACCCCAACAGGCGCCAAAAGCTTCCGCCGACCCAACCCCGGCGGAATAGTAGGAGCGTACCATGGTCGTTTTTCACCCCGAGTTTTGGCACCTGATGAGCCCCGAGTTGGCAACCGTCTGCTTCGGCATACTCTTCCTTGTTCTCTCCGCCATCCCGGGAGGTAAAAAACTCCGCTCCGGAACGGCGGCGCTCGGCATACTGGGGTTGCTGGTGGTTTTACTGCTTACCTTCCAGACCCTCCAGACTCTGGCGGCCCTGCCTCGGAGCGGAATGCACGTGATCGTGCTAACGGGCCTTACCGGTTCAGCCGGGCTCGTGGTGGACGGTTTCAGCCAAACCTTCAAGATCATAGTGCTGCTCGCAGCGATTCTCTCTCTCTTAATGTCCTTCAAGCATCTCGATTTGGAAGAGGCGTGGACGGGAGAGTACGTCGTCTTCATCACTTTTGCGGTCTTCGGCATGATGGTAATGGCCAGTGGGATCGATCTTCTCACCCTGTGGGTGGGACTCGAAACAATGGCCCTTTCGGTTTACGTGCTCACGGGGTACCTGCGGCGCAAGGAACACAGCGTGGAGGGCGCCACCAAGTTTTTTCTCCTCGGCGCTTTTTCCTCCGGCATCTACCTCTATGGCGCCTCGCTAATATACGGGGCTACAGGCACCATAAATCTCATTGCCATTAAAAATGTTTTACACGCCAAGGTAATGCATGGTGGTCTTGCCAGCGTCGGTATGCCCCTTGGCGCGGGCCTCATGGCCCTGGCGGTAGGGGTTCTCTTTAAGGCATCGCTCGTGCCTTTCCACTGGTGGACTCCCGACGCCTACGAGGGTGCTCCCACGCCGATTACCGCCTTCATGAGCGTTGCGCCCAAGGCCGCCGCATTTGCCATGATGGCACGCATCTTTCTGGTAGGATTCGCTCCGGTGGCCTACGTCTGGACGGCCGTGCTCGCCTTCGTAGCGATATTGACCATGTTCTGGGGCAATATCGCCGCAATGTTGCAGGACAACGTCAAGCGTATGCTGGCCTATTCCTCGATTGCCCAGGCTGGATACATCCTCATAGGGGTGGTTGCCGCCGGACGCATGGAGTCCAACCGGGGAGTCGCCGCTGTCGTCTTCTACTTTTTAACCTACGCCTTTATGAACATCGGCGCCTTCGGCCTGGTGATCTACCTCCAGAGAAAGGGGCTGGAGGGAGACCGCATGGAAGACTTCGACGGGTTGGTGCGCCGTTCTCCATCAATGGCCGTGCTGATGATTTTTTTCCTGCTCTCGCTGGGAGGCATTCCGCCTACGGCCGGCTTTATCGGAAAGCTTATGATCTTCAGCGCCGCGGTGGACGCCCGCCTCTACCTGCTTGCGGTGGTGCTGGCGGTAACGAGCGTGATCTCACTCTACTACTACTTCAGGGTCATCTACCATATGTTTCTGCGCGATCCAAGCAAGGAAGAGATTACCCTTCGCGCCGGCGCGCCCCTGGCCTTCGCTATAAGTTTTTGCGGGGTGGCGGTCCTGGCGATCGGGGTCTATGGACAACCCTTCCTTCACTGGGCGGCCCAAGCCGCCATCTTCGCCCGGTAGCCGGCGGGATATGGCATTTCCCTTCAAGCGCCTGGGCGTTTACCTTGATTTGGTCTACGTCTTTCCGGTCAGCGTCCTCGGTGGTTCCGCCCTGGGATACTTTATCGATCACTGGCTTGGAACCACGCCCTACGGGGTTCTCATTGGCTTTGTCCTCGGAATGGCCGGGGCCTTTTGGTACCTCTTCCGCATGCTGAATACGCTAAAAAGAAACGGGGATGATGGGGATCGTTAGAGCCTTTTTACGACGCTTTGTCATCCTTGGTTCGTCCGCGCTTCTCCTTGGAAGTGTCGTGCTGGCCCTCTTCGCGGGATTCGGTACGGCCGCCGCCTTCTGTCTCGCCTTTCTTCTGGTGGGAGCCGACTTTCTGTGGATAGCCCACGGGGTGCGTAAGGCCATGAAAGATGACTTGCCGGGCGTAAGGGGAACGGTTGCCCTGGCCTTCGGGTTGAGTTTCAGGACCCTCTTGCTCATAGCGGGGCTCTATGGTATTATTGCCCTCCTTCCGGGGGAATCCCTGGGAGTAATTTTGGGTATCGGGGGACCCTTGGTAATGTTGGCTGTTTCCGGCACCGTAAAGGTAGGAGGCTGAGGTGCACGAGCTGACGTCCCTGCTCACCATGCTGGTGGACAAACTCTGCGGCATAAAGGTACCCGATTACTTCGTAATACTCGGACTTATCATGGTGGGAACCCTGGTCGGGGCCTACATTACAACGCGCAAACTATCTATAGACAAACCCGGACTTCTCCAGCAGATTTTCGAACTCTTCACCCAGCTCATCGTCAAATTCCTGAACGATATAATTGGTCCGGAGGGCAGAAAGTATATAGCCATCAACGGAGCTTTCGCGGTTCTGATCCTTCTGGCCAACCTCAGTGGCCAGATTCCAGGTTTTATGCCGCCTACTGGAAACATCATGGTCACCATCTCACTGGCCCTCTGCGCCTTTGTCGCCTATAACTATTACGGTATCAGGATCCACGGCTTCAGGTATCCCAAACAATTTCTTGGACCGATCGCCCTGATGGCGCCCCTTTTTCTCCCGATTGAGCTTATAAGCCACGTGGCGCGGCCCGTTTCCCTGGCAATTCGTCTCTTCGGCAACATCTTCGGCGACCACAAGGTGGGCGGCGTCTTCCTGCACTTGGTGCCATTCGGGATTCCCGTACCCTTTATTATGCTGGGCATTTTCGTTGCTGTCGTCCAAACGCTGGTGTTCGTCCTGCTCTCGATGATATACATCGCCGAGGCGGTGGCACACGAATAGGAAAAGAGAAAAAAAAGGAGGAGTTACGTGAAGAAAAAAGTGTGGATGGTTCTTTTGGGTTCTTTCATGTTGATGCTGGCGGCGCCGGTCTTCGCTGCGGCACCGACCGCTTCGGCCGGTCTGAGTAAACAGGCGCTCGGCATCCTTGCGGCCGGTTTCTCCATGGCGTTTGCCTCCGGGATGTGCGGACTTGGCCAAGGTAAAGCCATTGCCGGCGCCTGCGAGGGTGCGGCAAGGAATCCAGGCCTGGTCGACAAGCTACAGATCATGATGATTATCGGCTTGGCCTTCATTGAATCCTTAGCCCTGTACACCATGGTGATCATTTTCGTGAAGATGTAGCAAAGTTACGGGGGCTCCGCCGCCGTGGTGGAACCCCTCATTTACGCCTTTGCGCGTCTTTCCTGAAAGTTCCCCGGGGCACCGGTTCATCCCCGGCTTGAGACGTTTATTGTTTGGAAATTGCTTCACGCTTTATTCCACTTGTTTCAATAGCACGTCCGAATTAAGAAGAAAGGCCGGGTTACCTCTCTTCCACTATGTCATCCAGGGTAATGGCTTCTCTTCAATAGAATGCGCGACCGGATGCTTCGGAGGCGAAAGATGGTTCTACTGTACGGTATCCATCCGGTTGCGGAGTGCATTAAAGCCGGACGTAGGCGCGTCAGGAGTCTTTGGGTATCGGACGGCAGGCGACTGCGCCAACTGGAGACCGCCGCCGGGGTGACTATGCCCTGCGATGTACGCATCGTAGCGGGGCTGGAATGCACCCGCCGGGCCGGCTCCCCCCACCACCAGGGAGTGGTAGCCGAGGTGGATGCCTACCCCTACGTAGACTGGCACGAACTCCTGGAATCCGGGGCGGGAGCACCGCCCTTCATTCTGGCGCTGGACGGCCTCACCGATCCCCACAACGTGGGCGCCATTTTACGCAGTGCTTTCTGCGCCGGAGTTACCGGGGTGACTCTACGTAACCACCACGCCGCCCTTATTACGGCTACCGTTGCCAAGATATCGGTGGGCGCCTGCGAGCACCTCCGCGTGGCGCTTGTATCCAACCAAGCCATGTTCCTGAGGGCCGCCGGTGATTCAGGAGCGGTGAGGATATCCCTCGAGGCGGGCGGCGAAGCATTTTGGGACGCGGAAGTGGCCTGGAAAGAACCGTTGGTGCTCGTGGTGGGTGAGGAGGGGAAGGGGGTTTCCCGTCTGGTCGGCGAGCATTGCGACCGAAAACTTGGAATCCCGATGCGTGGGGGCCTCGATTCGCTCAACGCTTCCGTGGCCGCTTCGTTGGTTATGTTCGAGGCAGCGCTGGGGAGGCGGGCTGCCGGGGGACGGTCGCCCCTGTCCGGACGGGGCATCCATAACGGAGATGATCAATGGAACACGACACCATAGCCGTAGTCGATTTCGGCGGGCAGTACGCACACCTCATAGCAACAAAAATACGGCGCCTTCACGTGCTGGCCGAGATTCTGCAACCGGAGGCCGACGTGGGGCGCTTCATCGGCTACAAGGGAATCATCCTCTCGGGGAGTCCTTCTCTCTCCTCCTACGACGAAGAGGGCGACTATGATAAAGCCATCTTCGACCTGCCCATCCCTATTCTGGGCTTATGCTTCGGCCACCAGGAGATTGCAAAGCACTACGGGGGCAAGGTTGAACACACCAGGCGGGAGTACGGCCCAGCCACGCTGGAACTCCGGGGCGACTGTCCCATCTTCAAGGGCCTGGCCCGGAGGGAAACGGTCTGGATGAGCCACGGCGACGCAGTGACCCTTTGTCCGGAAGGCTTTCAGGAAGTGGGAGTCTCCCTAAGAAACGGTGGAGTTCACCCCAACGCCGCGATTGCCAACAATCTCCTCGGGCGTTACGGCTTTCAGTTTCACCCGGAGGTCGACAACACCGTTCACGGCGAAGAGATGCTGAAGAACTTCGTGATAAATATCTGCGGCTGCCGCCAGGACTGGACCATAGGCGAATTCCTGGAAGAGGCGACGGAACGGCTGAAGGAACAGGCCCGCGGCAGGGACGTCTTCCTCCTCGTTTCCGGCGGAGTTGATTCCACGGTCTGCGCCGTGCTTTTAGGAAGAGTACTGGGCGCCGAACGGGTTCACCTCCTTCACGTGGACAACGGGCTCATGCGGAAGGGCGAAAGCGAGGCCGTCGCCGCCGAACTCCGCGGACGCGGCTTGGGGAAAAACTTCCACTTCGTTGATGGTTCCGAACGCTTCCTTACGGCTCTCGGCGGAGTGGTCGACCCCGAGAAAAAGCGCGCGATCATCGGAAATACCTTCCTGGAAATTTTCCAGGAGGAAGCCGCGCGGTTGAAACTCGAAGACTGTCTCCTGGCGCAGGGTACGATCTACCCCGACACAATCGAAACCGGGGGTACAAAGCGGGCGGACGTCATCAAAACCCATCACAACCGGGTTCCCGCCATACGGAAAATGGTCGAAGCAGGGCTGGTCGTTGAACCCCTGGCTAATCTCTACAAGGTCGAAGTTCGCGAACTCGGTGAAGAGTTGGGACTACCCGAAGACTTGGTCTGGCGCCACCCCTTTCCAGGACCCGGCCTGGCCATTCGGCTGCTATGTTCCAGTGGAGAGGCTCCACGAACGGAGGCTCGCGCGGCGGAAACGCTGGAGAAGCTGGTCGCGGAGGTCGGCGTGGACGGAAAGCTTCTGCCGGTGCGCTCGGTTGGAGTCAAGGCGGATTTGAGGTGCTACGAACGCCCAGTGATGCTGTGGGGAGACGTATCCCTGGAACGATTCGAAAAATTGGCCGCACGGATATTCCAGGAGGTTCCCGGCGTGAATCGCTGCGTTGTAGATATCGGCGGCAAGGGCTGCAAAGAGACGAAGCCCTTGGCCGCCACGGTTACAAAGGAGCGCCTGGCCCTGCTGAGGGAGGCGGACGCGATCGTCATGGAAGCGCTCAGGCGCCACGGCCTCTACCGAAGCGTCTGGCAGTGCCCAACCGTCCTGGTTCCCTTGGAAATTGATGGACGGGGCAAAGAACTCGTGGTGATCCGCCCTGTCTCCTCCAAGCGCGCCATGACCGCCATGGTGTTCCCGCTTCCACCGCAACTTCTATCAGAACTCAGGGAGAAGATCATGGCGCTCGGGGACATTTCCGGCATAGTCCTCGACGTCACCACCAAGCCCCCGGGAACCATCGAGTGGGAGTGAAGATAACGTAAGGGTGGTTTGGAGTGCTAAGTGACGTTGATGGGCACCCGGGCTCAGGAGCCGGTTGAGGAAAGGCGCTTCATGACATCCTTCTCCACGGCCTCCCGGGACTGCTTCAGGCGTTCGCTGACCTCGGATATGAGCAATTGGAGCGCCTTCTGGTACATCTTTTTTTCACGGAAGGACAGCGGCTTTTTGGTATTGATGATATAGAGCGCCTTGAGAACGTGAGCCACCGACGGAAGGTCGCCCTCGGTAAGCATGTTCCCGTGGGCCGCGTAGCGCCCCCTCCAGGAGGAAGCCGGATGGGGCTCTCCATTAGAGAGGTAGCCCAGGGATTCCTTGATCACGCTCTTACTCGACAACTTCCTAAGCCGGACCTCGTCCACGTTGTCCAACGGCAGCATAATCTTTGACTCGCTGTCTTTATCCTTTACCAATAGAATGCAGAAGGAACGCGTCCGGTCACCCATAACGCGTTCCTCGATACCCTCCACGGTCCCTACGCCGTAGCCGGGGTAAACAACGGAATCGCCAACCGCAAACCAGAGCTTCTTCTCCTTCACCATTGAATCAGTATACTACATTTTAGCCCGGTTGTCTTCCCGGATTCGAATCCACCTTCAAACGCCGTATTTACGGCGTCTTAGGGAGTTTCAACCGCCCGACACTTCAACCAAGTTTTATCCCGGCTATCCTTTCAACGGCGGACCGGTGGATTCT